>JAYURB010000359.1:0-7303 GCA_043756425.1 Bacteroidota bacterium | reverse complement strand
TTTATATTAGATTTGAATTTATGGGTGCAAAAGTAAGGTTGCTTCAAAATACCAGTCAAGTTTTTTACTTTTTTTTTCTAACAAAGCCATTCATACTGTTTATAATCAGAGCAATAATAAGCGATCAACAAGCACCTAAAAAGTACATCAAAATATAGCAAAGTTTGAATTTGATTAAAATTCAATGATTGACATTTTCAAAATATTCATAAATAAAGCTAAATCGCATTTATCTAAAATAATAATTAACACTTAATAACTTTATTAATTTATTATCAATGCTTTATGACACTTCCCTGATAAATTCTTTGTTAAATATTGTTAACTATGCTTTAAAATTCTCTAATTTGAACCGAATTTAAATGAAACAACAAAATTTTTGTTTAACCAAAACCAATCTTATGAGAAAAACATTTACGTTAATGGCGTTGCTGCTGGCATTTATATGTCATCAAGTTACAGCGCAAGAGAGAACAATTTCTGGAACGGTAATTTCATCACAGGATAATCTTGGAATTCCCGGAGCCAGTGTTGTAATACCCGGGACAACTAAAGGAGCCATTACGGATATTGATGGTAAGTTTTCGCTGCAGGTTCCAAGCGAAACAAAAACATTACAGTTTTCAGCTATAGGAATGAAAACAAAAGATGTTGAATTATCAGCATCGAGTACATTAAATGTTACCCTGGATCCGAACATTACAAAATTGAGTGAAGTAGTTGTCACTGCGAATGCAATTGTCCGTGAAAAACGGAGCTTGGGTTATTCTACACAGCAAGTAACAGGTAAAGATTTAACATCCGGACAAAACACCAATGTAATCGGTGCATTGCAAGGTAAAATAGCCGGAGTAAATATCACTTCATTATCCGGTTCTCCGGGAAGTTCACAAAGAATTGTAATTCGTGGAGGAACTTCTCTGGCGAGAAACAATCAACCAATTTTTGTTATTGATGGTGTTCCTATTGACAATAGTAACTTCAGGACAGGAGACGATTTAAACAATCAAGTTGATTATGGAAACCGTGGTAATGATATAAATCCTGATGATATAGAATCCATATCAGTACTTAAGGGTCCGGCAGCTGCTGCGCTTTACGGTTCGCGTGCTTCTAATGGAGCAATTATGATAACTACTAAAAAAGGTAAAAGAGTAACTGCAGGAGGTAAATCAAAAATGGATATTTTATTCCATTCTAATGTTACTTTTTCTTCTATATTAAAACTTCCTGAGTTTCAAAATAAATATGGACAAGGCGATATAGATAATACTGCTGATGACAGAAGAGAAAATTTTAGCTGGGGTCTCCCATTTGACGGCCAACTTCGCCCATGGGGTCAGGAAATTAATGGCAAACAAAGAATAAAACCATATTCAGCACTTGAAGATAATGTACGTGATTTTTACAATATAGGAGTTGCTTATAACAATAGTGTTTCTTTTGCCGGTGGAACAGAAAAAAGTGATTATGCTTTATCGATTTCATCTTTGAATAGCAAAGGGATTGTTCCAACAATGAAATACGATAAATATTCAATTCATTTTAATGGAAACTCAGAGTTAACAAACAAATTTACAACAGGTATCTCTTTAAATTATTCTAATATATCGAGTGTACTTCCAAGTGGAGGACAACGCGATGCTTCAATTTATGATCAAATTCTTCAAACTCCGCGTGATATTCCGATTACTGAAGGAAAAAATTTGGAAGATCCTTTTAATGCATATAATGACGTTACGGGACAATATGGATTTTATGGAGCATATACAACTAACCCATATTTTGTCCTTAACAATTTCAGAAATACCAACAGTGTTGATAGAATTATAGGAAATATTAACGTAACATACAAAGGCTGGGATTGGCTTTCGATTACAAATCGTTTAGGTGGTGATATTTATTCTGACCGTCGTTATCAGAAGTGGAAAAAATTCAGCTTCGTTCCAATCGATATTTTTTATTTAGTTAATCCTGCAATTCCACAGAATAAGCAGGTTTATCAAGGAAAATATTCTGAAGATCTTATTTCCTATACAGGCTTCAACAACGACCTCATGTTTAATTTTAATCATAAATTTAGCAATGATCTTTCAGGTACATTATTGCTGGGTTATAATCTTAGACAAAACATTTATAATGAAACAGCTGTTCAAACGAATGAAGACGGTGGTTTAGGAATACCAGGCTATTATAATCTTTCCAATAGTGATGGTCCTTTAAAAGGTAGAAACGATTTAACAAAAACCAGGAATTTAGGTTATTATGCCGACTTAAATCTTAATTATAAAAATATGCTGTTTCTTGGATTAAGTGGTCGAATAGATAAATCATCAACCTTGGCACCTGAAAATAATACGTTTTTCTATCCCGGCGCAAATGCATCCTTCATTTTGTCGGAGTTATTTTCTTCTAATTTAAAAGAAGAGAAATTCACATACTGTCAAATCAGGGTGAGCTATGCAAAAGTGGGAAATGATGCTTCCGCTTATAGAACAGCAAACTTCTATACGAAAACAGATATTGATGGTGGATTTGGTAAAACTACTTTCCCTTTTGGAACAGTTCAAGGATTTACCAGCGGTGATCGTGTAGGAAATATTGAATTAACACCGGAGTTTTCGACCGAATTTGAAATTGGAACGAATTTATCATTTCTTAAAGATCGTTTGAGCGTTGGATTTACTCATTACATTAAAAAATCTACAGATCAGATAATTGATCTACCCCTGCCTCCTTCCTCCGGATTTACTTCAAAAACAATCAATACTGGTGAATTGAAAAATGAAGGCAATGAAATTGAAATGCGCGGTGTTCCGGTGTTATCAAAATCCGGTTTCAAATTAGAATTATATGGAACTTACTTTAAGAATAACAATAAAGTTGTTTCTCTTTATAAGGGTGTTGATCAACTTGCACTTGGCGGAACAAACAGAACAGCAATCGTTGATCAGGTAGGACAGCCTGCCGGTTCATTTTATGCAGCTGACCTGCTTCAAGACAGTCAGGGAAGAATTGTTGTAGATTCTGCTACAGGAATGCCGCAAATAACTTCTGATCTTGTTTATGTAGGAAACTATCAGCCAAAGTTTCAGGCTTCTTTTGGTGCTAACTTTACTTTTAAAGGAATAACATTTGGTTTTCTCTTCGACATGAAGAATGGTGGTCAATTTTCTTCACGAACAAAAGATGTTATGGCTTTTGTTGGGATATCAAAAGAAACAGAAAATCGGGAAGATCAGATTTGGCCTAATTCAGTTTATCTTGCTTCAGATGGACAATATGTTACAAACACTTCTCAAAAATATCATCCATACGATTACTTCACCAATGTAATTCCTGATGGTCAGCACATAGTAAATGCAGGCTATATAAAGTTACGAGAGATTAGTTTAACGTATCAATTTCCTGCAAAATGGCTTGCTAAAACTCCATTTGGAAGTGCCAGTTTAGGCTTGTCTGGTAATAACATGTTTATCTGGACAAAGAGTAAATTGTTTTTAGGAGACAAATTCAGAGAAAACGTTTATGTCGATCCCGAGCAGAACTCAAGTGGTTCAAGTAATGCACAGGGTTTTGAATATTCTTCAAACCCCTCTCAGAGAAATTATGGAATTGATTTTAAATTTACCTTCTAAATCTTAATAAGAATTATCATGAAAAAAAATAAAATCCAAATAAAACTAATAGTGCTAGGAGTATTGTTTATTGTTTCACTTGTAGCTTGTAAAAAAAGCTATCTCGATATTAATGAAAATCCTAATGACCCTGCTGATGTATCAATTGTTGAATTGTTGCCTTCTGCAGAAGGAGCAATTGCTCATGTAATTGGTAATAATTTTCAAATTTTTGGCGGACTTTGGGGACAGTATTGGACACAAAGCCCAAGTTCATCTCAATATAAAACAATTGAGCAATACAGTCCTGCCGCTAATGACTTTGATCGTCCGTGGAAAGCATTATATGCAGATGCATTGCAAGATTTAAATACTATAATTAAAAAAGCTTCATTAGAAGGGAAACCCAATTATGTTGCTTGTGCAAAAATTCTACAGGCATATACCTATCAAGTGCTAACAGATAATTTCGGAGATATTCCTTTTTCTGAAGCCCTACAGGCGGAAAGTGGAATTCTTACCCCAAAATACGATTCTCAAGAAGCAGTATATAATGGAATTATTAAATTACTTGATGATGCTGATTCTTTAATTGACGAATCTTCTGATTTTGTTCCCGGAGGAGAAGATTTATTATTAGGAGGTGATATGACTCTTTGGAGAGAATTTGGTAATACCTTAAAACTAAGAGTTTATTTGCGACTTGCTTATGTAAAACCACTTATTGCTCAGGCAGGAATTGCAGCACTTGAAGCAAGTGGAGCTGAATTTTTATATCCGGGTGAAGAAGTAAAAATAACTTATACTGCAGATGGAGGTAATACACATCCGCTTTACTCCTCAATTATTGGACTGAGTAGCACTCAAAATCTTGTTGCTAGTTCGACAGCTGTGGATTATTTATTAGCTAATAATGATCCTAGGGTTGATGCTTTCTATTCACCATCTTCCAGTGGCGCACAAGCAGGAATTCCACAAGGTGATTACACATTGCCTGCAGGAACTCCAGTATCTCTACCCGGAATTGCAACCGGTGGCAATGGAGACGAAGCTGCTTCTGCTTTAGCTTCCGTTAGACTTTTAACAGGTTATGAAAGCTTATTCTTACAATCAGAAGCAGTGGCAAGAGGATGGTTGACCGGAGACGCTCAAGCACTCTATGAATCAGCTATACAGGAAAACTTTGCTTCCTTTTCAGTAATTGACACCTTTACTAATGGTTTTTATGCAGAACCGAGTGTAGTATTCCCAGCTGCCGGTACAACTGAAGATAAGATTAAATCCATTATTACCCAAAAGTGGATTGCTTTATGCGGCAATTCCGGTCCGGAAGGATGGACTGAATGGAGAAGAACAGGTTATCCTGATTTCTTTACTGAATCTGCAAATTCCATTATTGGTGCCGGACGTTATCCAGCAAGATATTTTTATCCAACTACAGAAGTTACGCGAAATTTAAATTTCCCGGGACAAAAACTAGTTTATGAAAAAGTTTGGTGGGATGTAAATTAATAATGATCAAAAAATATATTGGAAAATACTAAAATGAAAAATATGAAAAAAATAATTATATTAATTCTGTTTATTGGAACTTTTGTATCAGGATGTAAAAAAGATCCAGATGTCGTTTCAAAAGTAGTAGAGGTAACATATCCTTCTATTGCAATTAATGGCCCTTTAGTCGTTTATGTTCCTGTGGGCGGTTCCTATACTGAACTGGGTGCGGTTTTAACTGATGACATTACTGGAGCTTCAACAACAATAACTCCGACTGAAAGTAATGTTGACTTTAGTACTCCCGGACTTTATAAAGTTTCATTTACAGCAAAAAATGCTAATGGATTTAAAACCAGTGTTTATCGAACAATTTTGGTTATGAACTATACTCCACCTGTAGGATTGGATCCTAGCTTTGATATTTCAGGATTATATCAAAGAACGAATGGAATATATGTGAATCTCTATAAAGTAGATAATGGCTTATACGTAATAGATAATTTTGCCGGATCAACTACAGTTTATCCTGCAATTTTACTTACTCCTGATACAACATCCATTGATATTCCGGCTCAGGAAAGCTTTGACGGTTTTGCTCTAGATGTAACTAGTGAAACCTTTACAACAACTCCAACTATTAAATTTTCTTACCGTGTTGCCGCTAAAAATTTTGGTACCAGCGTTAGAACCTTTATTAAGCAGTAATAAAATTTTGATTCAATAGTCTTAAAAGAGGAATTTAACATAGTTTAAGTTCCTCTTTTTTTTTTCGTAACTTAGAAGTTAATTGTTTTCAAAAAAAATATTTTTAGGTTAAAAATTCATAGATTATATATGCTTTTTTAACCCCATTCAACCACCCTTTTTACCCGTTCAGCAACTTTTTCAACATTATTTGTTTCTAAATACCTAAATTTACTCCTAAATCTAAAAAACTCTCTTCTATGAAAAAAACCTACAAAACAATTCTTTTATCTTTTGCCCTTTTAGTTACATGTAATCTATTCGCCGTAAAGCATAACATTACTGTAGCCAACTTTGCATTTACTCCCAATATGTTAACTGTAACTGTTGGTGATACCATTGTTTGGAAATGGGTTGGTGGTGGTCATACCACTACTTCTAATAGTGTCCCATCGGGAGCAGCTACCTGGAGTCATGCTCTTACTTCTGCAAATGATTCATTGGAATACCCAATTACCGTAGATGGGACTTACACATTCAAATGTAATATTCACCCTTCCATGACAGGAACAATTACTGCATTAGTAAATGGAATTAATTCACCTGATTTAAAATCAAATTTTAACTTCATTTCATTAGGTTCATCCGCTTATAAGGCTTCGTTTAAGCTTTCGAAATCTTCAGCTGTTTCTCTTTCCATTTTTGACCTGACAGGTAAAACTGTTAAAGTCCTTATTTCAGGAGCGAAATCAGCGGGAAGTTTTTCCGAGGTTTTCAATCTTGAAGATCTCCAAAAAGGAATTTATCTCGTTGATATGAATGCTGAAAATCAAAGAATAGTTCGAAGAGTTATTATCGAGTAATAGTTGAGCTTCACATATGAAAAGATAGATTCTTCCTATATAAAACTCAAAATTAAAAAGCCCATGATTTCCATCATGGGCTTTTTAATTGTTTATTGGTTTCTTTATGACAAATTGAGTAAAAAAAATAAAATTTAATGGCCAAATTGACTGCAGAATTGTATAATTAATGACAGATTGCCTCTCAATTATGTCTGGCAATTTCTTTGATCAGCAATGAAAAACGAAAAATATGAACTTTAATAATTTCACCATAAAATCGCAGGAAGCTGTTCAGGCTGCTCAGCAAAATGCTGAGTCGGCCGGACAACAATCTATTGAACCAGGACATATACTTAAAGGAATAATGGAAGTTGACGATGGTATTCTTCCATTCATTTTTAAAAAAGTCAATGTAAAAATTGATAAAGTATCATCAGGACTAAACACAATCGTTAATTCATTACCAAAAGTTGAAGGTGGAAAAATCTATCTTTCTGACGATAGCAATAAACTTTTTCAGAAATCAATATCCTTGGCAAAAACCTTGGGAGATGAATTTGTTTCACTTGAACATCTTTTGCTGGCGCTTATTTCTTCTAAGGATAAAACAGGCCAAATGCTTCGCGAAGAAGGACTGAATGAAAAGGATACTAAATCAGC
>JAYURB010000358.1:0-3093 GCA_043756425.1 Bacteroidota bacterium | reverse complement strand
GAATCTATAATTTTAGTACTAGCGCTATTATCGACAGCAATGTGATCGGATCGCTAAGCTCGGGGAATAGTATTTACGCAAGCAATAGTGCATCAACCGCCAGCAGCCAGCAAACCGTGGGCATATTGTCGAGTACAACGGGCTCTTCCAGTATTAATAAAAACATAGTAGCCAATATGAGAAATGCATATACGCCAGCAGGAAATACATTTAACATTATTCGGGGAATTGTTGTTTTTGGTACAACATTTACGACTCAGAACGTTGTTCGTGACTTGTATGCAATTTCCAATGCAACAGGATCCGGCATGAATGCTTCTGTAATTGGTATTCAATATTCAAATACAAATTCAGGAATCACATCTTTTTCCCAAAACACAATTTATGCGTTGAGTAATTTACATGCAAGTGCTGCAGTCTCAGTTATCGGATTGTTTTACAGCGGACAGGTACAATCCGCCACCATAGAACGAAACATGATTCATAGTTTATCGGTTGCGAGTACGGCAGCAGTAATTTCCGGTATGTATGCAGGAGGAGGAATAGCCGTGTATCTGAACAATATGATTCGCCTGGGTATTGATACTCTGGGAAATAATCTGACTGTTCCTTGTACCATACATGGAATTCTTGATTCTCTGGACAGAAACAGTTACGTACACAATACAATTTTTATCGGAGGGATGAATGTGGGAAATTCGACCAATAATACTTTTGCGTTTAAGAGTTATCTGACGACGCTTACGCGTGAATTCAGAAACAATATTTTTATAAATCAGCGTTCAAATTTATCTTCCGGAGGAAAACATTATTCCATTCAGGTAGGAGGATCGGGCCTCAATCCTGCAGGACTTACCCTTGATTACAACGTATATGAAGCATCGGGCATAGGAGGAGTTTTGGGACGATATAATAATTCAGATGTTTCCGATTTAAATTCCTGGAGGCTGACGCTGGGATCGGATGCGCATAGTCGGGCCTATTCACCGTGTTTAGTAAATCCAACCGCGGGATTTCCCGATTTGCACTTACATGTTTGTCCTGGAATCGGACCCGGCAGTTCAGCAGAAGGGAATGGATATCCCGGGCAGTATAAGGATTTCGATGGAGAAATTCGTTTGAACTTAACACCAGCAGATATTGGAGCAGATGCAGGAAATTATGCATCACCTTTATACCTGGGAAATTATCAGGATACGAATTTAATATCCGGCAGTACTATAGTATCGTTACCCGACAGTATTCCTTCTGGAATTTCCAGGCTTGTTGCAACTACTTCTCCTGAATTTAAAGGAAATCTATCTGCCGATCCTTTTACAGGTTCAATTTCTATAACCAATGCAAGTCCTGTAGGTATTTACACAATTTCAGTATGGGCAAATGATTCTCTTATTCGTACATTTTCCTTAACAGTAAATAATATTCCTTGCAATCCCGCTGTTTATACTAATGCCGGTAGTGTAAGCGGAGGAACATCCCCTTTTGCAATTACTACAGTAGATATTAACAAAGATGGTAGGCAGGATATAGCCGTCGTTTCCGGTAATGCTGTTAATATAAGGTTGGGAAATGGATCGGGTGCATTTGCTGTAAACTCAAATATTGTCCTTTCATCGAACCCCCAAGCAATTGCTGTTGGAGATATAAATGGAGATGGAAATGAAGATATCGTTACAGGAAATTCAGGGCCGCCTTACATTTCCATTTTGTTTGGCACAGGAACAGGAGGTTTTGTTGTTACAAATGTTTCATTATCGAATTCAAATTCCGGTTCAATTATTTTGACAGATTTTAATAAAGACGGATCTATTGATATTATTTCTGTCAGTACTTCTGCTGTATATGTTTTATCAGGCGATGGATTTGGAAATTTTAGTATTGTAAATACAATTTCTTCCGGTGGTTTGGTTTTTTCCGGTATTGCTGTTTCTGATTTTAATAATGACGGTAATGTTGATCTTGCTATTTTGAATCGGGGAACTTCAACAGTATTAATTCGTCTTGGAAATGGATTTGGTAGTTTTACAGGAAGTACTTCTTTTAGTGTTGGCAGTACGCCGTATTACATAGCAACGGGTGACTTCAATCATGATAACAAAATGGATATTGCTACTGCAAATTCTGCTGCCGGTTCTGTTTCCGTCAGACTTGGCAATGGACTTGGTGGATTTAGCGGTATAACAGAAGAATTAGTGGGTACTACACCTTACGGACTATTAATTAATGACATGAATGGCGATGGCAATCAGGATATTGTTTGTGCAGCCAATGGTAGTTCCCGGATAACAATAAGATTCGGAAACGGAACCGGTGGATTTAGCGGGACAAGCAATGTTAGTGTAAATTCAGGTCCTCGTTCTATTTGTATTGGTGATTTCAATGGTGATTCAATTCCCGATTTGGCAGCAACACATTCTACTTTGAATAATTTTTCAGTGCGCCTGGGTTCTGCCAATGAAATTAATTTGCAATATCAAGGAAATAATATTTCAGACGGAAGTACGCAAATCTCACCTGCTATCGGTACTGATTTTAGAAACGTTTTTATCAATACTCCGCTAACAAGATCTTATAAGTTAAAAAACACAAAGAGCTATGCAGTCGTCATGTTTAGCTATAGTGTTACCGGACTCAATGCAGGTGAATTTCTTATTTCAGGACTTCATGGGTATGATTCTTTATATGCTGGAGATTCTCTAACCTTTACTCTTACTTTTACTCCTTTAACAACGGGAATAAGAAATGCAACGGTACATTTAATAAATAATGATTGTGATGAAGCCGATTATGATTTTGCTGTACAAGGAAATGGAGTATTTAATTGTAATGTAAATCTAAGTGATAACAATATTTGTACCGTTGATGCTTGCAGTTCTATTACCGGTATCTCCCATGTTCTGATAAATCCTGATGACGGCAACCCTTGCACCCTTGACGGATGTGATCCATTCACCGGAATTTACCATACTCCTGTACAAGAAATCTGCGGAAATCTTTTAGACGATGATTGCGATGGATTAATAGATGAAAATTGCAAGGTGGTTTTAAACCTGCAAATGTTTATTGAAGGATTTTATCTTGGCAATAGTACCA
>JAYURB010000357.1:0-3099 GCA_043756425.1 Bacteroidota bacterium | reverse complement strand
TTAACGTACAAACTAGATCCACCTGAATTTGTATATGCATTTATCGTATTTGTTGGACAAACAATTACAATATCCGTTGTGGCCTTATCTCCTTTAATAATAAAAGGGATTTTGCCATCAAGCATATAGTAACCGCTTGGTAAATAATCAGGGTCGGTTGGTACATTACTTGGCACTGTCCATGTTTTGGTAGATGTCCATCCGTAGCCGTCCATATATGCAGTAGATGAAGGAGTGGCTTGAGCAGTCGTAGTAAAATTGTTAATGGTGGCGATAGTGTTATTACTAAAATCTTTAAGATAAAAATAATCAGGGGAATTAGATAAATGATCTGTAAAAAAAATAACTGAGGCGCTCCCGTCAGCACGATACGATAATTTATCTGTGTAACCATAACCATGTGTGGGATCAAGTTGGGCACTGCAATGTAATGTGGAAATGAAAATTAAAATGCCTGTATAAATTGTTTTCATGTTATGGATATTTTAAGGTTATTTATTGATAATTATTTTTTTTGACATTATCTTTTTTTTCGTTTTTAAAATAATGAAATAAATTCCTGATGGAAATTCATTGCATTTTATACTTTCATGTTTGCTATTGAGTTTTTCTGAATAAATTATTTCGCCAAGTACATTGCAGATTTCCATCTTAACATTTATAAATTCATTATTTGTATTTATCATAAAAATATCCTGTGCGGGATTCGGATAAATGTTTACTTCATTCTCTTCAATAATTTCATTTATGCCAACATTCGCACAGAATGTACTTATCATCCCACCGCAGCCTAGAACCGCTGAATAGGAATTAACAAGAATGGGATCTAATAAGAAAGTATCTACTGGAATCGAAACAATTGTAATAGGTGAACTGATTATTGTTGCCGTACTATTCTCATAACATCCGCTATTTCCGTTTACATCTGTTTTAATAAGATATGCATCATAACCTCCAGCTCCAAAACTATTTGAACTTCCCGCTAAAATATATCCTCCGTCTAAAGTTTGCTGCACAGATTTGCTTTCTTCATTATTAATATTTCCAAAGGATTTTGTCCAGAGCGAATCTCCCGTTGCATTAGTTTTTATAAGGTAAACATCATCATTTCCTCCTCCAAAACTATTCGAGGATCCTGCAATAATATATCCTGAATCAGCTGTTAAAAAAATACTCATTCCGACATCAACACTGTCGCCTCCGAAACTTTTTGTCCAAAGAGTATCTCCAAAAGCATTCGTTTTAACTAGATAAACATCCCAAGATGTATTCCATGCAGAGCCCACTGCAATATACCCTCCATCCGGAGTTTGCTTGACAGAATATGCAAGATGCACGTCATTAATAGAAAATCCTCGGTACTCTTTTTTCCAAACTAAATTGCCATTGACATCAGTTTTAACCATGTACAAAGAGGTTGATGTTCCACTCGCTGTAAAGATATATCCGCTATCAGCAGTTTGCTGCAATTCGGATAATGAACCACTTTTAGTTCCGTAAGATTTAGTCCAAAGAGTGTCACCAACTGCATTGGTTTTTATGAAGTATGCTACATCATCCCAACTTCCGGTACAATCTAAGATATACCCGCCGTCAAATGTTTGCTTAACAGACCACCCGACACTTCCTTCGTTGGAGCCGGTCAAATATGTTTTAGTCCACAAGGAATCTCCAGTAATATTGGTCTTAATCAGATATACGCCGTTGGTTCCAGGCCCGGTGCCATCCGTATGACCTATGACAATATACCCTGAATCTGTTGTTTGCTGAACACAATATGCTATATCACTTCCGGTTTCCCCATACGTCCTTGTCCAAAGGGTATCGCCATTCAAATCCGTTTTAACCAAATAGACATCATCAGCACCAGCGCCCAAACTCGTTGTTGCCCCAACCATAATATATCCTCCATCTACGATTTGCTGAACAGAATTGAAATAATCCTCTTGCGCCCCACCATACGTTTTTTGAAAAGTGATTTGAGCGAAGGAGTAGTTGACAAAAAAAAGAAAGAAGAAAACTAAATTTCTCATTCTGTTTTAGTTTTATCACTAATCTTCCTTTCCAGTTCTGCAATTCTTTTTTCCTGCTGATCGAGTCGTTCATCCTGTTGTATAATATAAAGTGACTGCTCTTCAACAGTGCGAAGCAAACGCATATTAAAATCACCAACATTAAAGCCGTCATCTTTCTCCATTTCGTTTGACGATTTAAAATTAGGATGGTGATTATAATTGTGAACATAATCTCTCAAATTTTTAAGAGTCATCAGGGAATAATCTTTTCCATAAACTATATCCCATAATGTGGAATTTTGCACTTTTAATTCTTGGCAAATAATATTTCCATTAACTGCCAGTTTAAATCTCGAAGGAATAGAAATAGAAGATGTATTTATTCCAACAGTTCCCTGAGCTAATAGTCCGTTTGTTGGTGCCTGAATATTTGAATTTGCTGCATACGAAGCACCAATTTTTTGATTCCCTGCAATATCTAAGGTAGCGGTAGGAAAATCATGAAATCCTATTCCTACATTTCCACGACATAAAATGATATCCTCAGAATTTATTGGATCTACATAATACCAGGAAGCAGGAGCCAAAACATCACACATAGTTGTATTTCCTCCGGTTGGTCCAATACTTCTGTAAAGTTGACCGCTTGAATCTGCATATATTAAACGTTTTCCTGTACCTGATAAATTATTCAATCTTAAACTACCTTGAAAAATAGCCTGGCCATTTTGATTAATTCTTAACTGCTCTGAATTATTTGTTTTAAAAATTAAATTACTTGTATCAGTCGTTCCAATAAACTGTGATGAATTAATCCCCGCATTTCCCGCCATCGACCAATCATCCCTCTCCGGCGCCAAAATGCTATGCGAGCCTGTTGCAGTACATCCATTCGCATCCGTAACAGTTACAATATAAGTTCCTGCAGCAAGACCGGTGGCAGTCTGCGTCGTTTGGCCTATGCTTTGGTTTGTCGCCTGGTCTATCCATTGATAAGTTTTAGTACCAATTCCAGCTGTTAAATTAGCTGTCAGACTTCCATTCGAACAATTGTTGCAACTTAGGTTTTTATTTTGAGGGGGAT
>JAYURB010000356.1:0-3104 GCA_043756425.1 Bacteroidota bacterium | reverse complement strand
CTTCTTTGAAACGCGTCTCAACAGATAGTTCTTTCTTTACAGATAACAACTGACTTGCCGCAGTAAGCCGTGCAAGAAACAAACCGGATAACTGAATGACGGGAATAAAAATTGTCATTCAAAGTGTCCAGTTATCGCGAAAAGAGAAACTATCGTTAGGATTAACGGATAAATAATCAGATGAGCAAAGAACTAAAACATACTCGCAACATTGGAATTTCCGCACATATTGATGCAGGAAAAACCACCACCACAGAGCGTATTCTGTACTATACAGGAAAAGTTCATAAGATTGGTGAGGTTCATGAGGGGGCTGCTACAATGGACTGGATGGTTCAGGAGCAGGAACGCGGAATTACCATTACCTCTGCAGCAACAACAACTTATTGGAATTATCTCGAACAACTTTATAAGGTCAATATCATTGACACACCGGGACACGTTGACTTCACAGTAGAGGTTGAACGATCTTTGCGTGTATTGGACGGTGCTGTTGCACTTTTTTGTGCTGTAGGCGGAGTTGAGCCACAGTCGGAGACCGTATGGCGTCAAATGAATAAATATCATGTACCACGCATTGGTTTCGTTAATAAAATGGACCGTGCAGGTGCAAATTTTCTTAATGTAGTTCAGCAGGTAAAAGAGCGTCTGCATGGAAATCCTGTTCCACTTCAATTACCTATTGGTGCTGAAGATATGTTTACGGGAGTTGTTGATTTGATTACCAACAAAGCCATAATCTGGCACGATGAAACTAAAGGTGCTACATTTGATGTAGTTCCTATTCCTATGGATATGGTAGCCGATGTAAATCACTGGCGTGCTAATCTTGTGGAAGCTGTTGCTGAATTTGAGGATCATTTAATGGAGAAATTCTTTGAAGATCCTAACAGTATTACTGAAGATGAACTTCGTTCAGCTATCCGTAAAGCGACTATTGCAATGAAGATTACTCCATTGCTTTGTGGTTCGGCATTTAAAAACAAAGGTGTTCAGGTAATGCTTGACGCAGTTGTTCAATACCTTCCTTCTCCTATGGATGTTCCCAGTGTAATTGGAATCAATCCTGAAACAGAAAAAGAAGAAGAAAGAAGAGCTGATGCAAAAGATAAATTTGCAGCACTTGCTTTTAAAATCATGACTGATCCATTTGTTGGACGTCTTGCATTTTTCCGTGTTTATTCGGGACGCCTGGATGCAGGTTCTTATGTACTGAATGCACGTACCGGTAAAAACGAGCGTATCTCCCGCATTATCCGTATGCATGCTAATAAGCAAAGTCCAATCGATTTCATCGAAGCAGGTGATATTGGTGCTGCTGTTGGTTTTAAAGAAATAAAAACAGGCGATACACTTTGCGATCCGAATGCACCAATTGTTTTGGAATCGATGAGTTTCCCGGTTCCTGTTATTGGTTTAGCAATAGAGCCTAAAACACAGGCTGACGTTGATAAGCTGGGTATGGCTCTTGCCAAACTCGCTGAAGAGGATCCGACTTTCCGTGTAAATACAGATGAAGAAACAGGCCAGACCGTTATCAGTGGTATGGGCGAGCTTCACCTGGAAATTATTGTTGACCGTCTTCGTCGTGAATTCAAGGTAGAATGTAATCAGGGTGCTCCTCAGGTTGCGTACCGCGAAGCTATCATGGGTTCCAGTACACATCGTGAAGTTTATAAGAAGCAGACCGGTGGTCGTGGTAAATTTGCCGATATACAATTTGAAATATCTCCGGTTGATAAAGAGTGGATGGAAAAAGCTCATTTAGAAACAAAAGGTCATAAAGGACTTCAGTTTGTAAATGAAATCACCGGTGGAAATATTCCCCGTGAATTTATTCCTTCTGTTCAAAAAGGATTTGAGCAGGCAATGGCAACAGGTGTACTGGCAGGTTATGCTGTAGAATATCTAAAGGTTCGTTTGTTTGATGGTTCATACCACACGGTTGACTCCGATGCACTCTCTTTTGAGATTTGTGCAAAGATCGCTTTCCGTGAAGCAGCTCCAAAAGCTAAACCGGTATTGCTTGAGCCAATTATGAAGGTAGAAGTAGTAACACCGGATTTATACATGGGTGATGTTATGGGTGACCTTAACAAGAGACGCGGTCAGCTGGAGGGAATGGATACGCGTGCAGGAGCACAGGTTATCCGTGCTAAAGTTCCACTGTCTGAAATGTTTGGTTATGTAACGACTTTACGTACCATTACGTCAGGACGTGCAGCATCAACCATGGAATTCTCTCATTATGCAGAGTGTCCTAAAACACTTTCTGAAGAAGTAATTGCAAAGGCTAAGGGTAAAACCAAAGCTGAAAAAGTTTAATAAATATAATATTAACGTTCTTTATTATGTCACAACGCATTCGCATTAAATTAAAATCCTACGATTACAATCTCGTTGATAAATCAGCGGAGAAAATCGTGAAAACGGTAAAGATTACCGGTGCCGTGGTAAACGGACCTATTCCGCTTCCAACGGATAAAAAGATTTTTACTGTTCTTCGTTCACCCCATGTGAATAAGAAAGCGCGTGAGCAGTTTCAGCTTTGTGCTTACAAGCGTTTACTTGACATATATAATTCATCAGCAAAAACAGTTGATGCACTGATGAAGCTTGAACTTCCGAGCGGAGTAGAAGTTGAAATTAAAGCATCTTAAAATAAAACCAATAACTGCGAATGTTCCGTCTCAAGCGGAACCTATGGCAAAAAAACTTTAAAAAATGTCTGGAATAATCGGAAAGAAGATAGGAATGACAAGTGTCTTCGGTGCAGAAGGGAAATACATCCCGTGTACCGTAATACTTGCAGGCCCCTGTGTAGTAACTCAGATTCGCACCAAAGAAATTGATGGATACGAATCTGTTCAGCTTGCCTTCGACGAAAAGAAAGAAAAGCAATCACTAAAATCAGAGATTGGTCATTTCAAGAAATCAGGAACTACTCCTAAACGTAAGGTTATGGAGTTTCGTGAATTTCCTGCAATGCCTGAACTGGGTAGTGAGATAAAAGTTGACCTTTTCTCAGAAGGAGAATTTGTTAACGTAATAGGAACATCAAAAGGAAAAGGTTTCCAGGGTGTTATTCGCCGTCACAACTTTAA
>JAYURB010000355.1:0-7340 GCA_043756425.1 Bacteroidota bacterium | reverse complement strand
TTAACATTAATCGATGGAAATTTATCCAATCCTGCTACTATGGAGTTTGGAATTGGTCTTTTTAAAAGATCAACATCCGATGGATGTAATAACAATACCATACAAAATTGCACCATTTCATTACAGCGAATTAACAATGCTTCGTCTACTAGCCCAATGATTGATGGTGCTACAGGAATTCTTATGGTTAATTCAACGTCAACTGCTGCAACGACTGTTCTTGCACCAACAAATGGTGGAACACTGGCAACGAATGGAACAAATTCGGCAAATAAATTTTATTCCAATCAAATCTCCGGCGGTAACTACGGAATAGGTCTTTCCGGTTATGCAGCAACAGTTGGTATTGGTCCTTCGCCAACAGCTGCGACGTTTCTGGGAGATTTAGCAAACGATATTGGCGGCTCGTCTTTATCGACCGGTAATTCAATTCTAAATTATGGCGGCGCAACCGCAGCTTCCAATCCTTCATCCGGAATTCGTGTAAACAGTCAATGGAGTGTGAATGTTTCTTACAATACCATAAACAATAACAATGGAAGTGGAGTAAACCATGTAATTACTTTACGAGGTATATATGCCCAGTCTGCCTCAAGTGCAAATGCAACAATTAATAATAATAACATTACCCTTCAATCAGGAGCAGCAACCAGTGCTTGCACAGCTATTGAAAATGGAATTGGAGGCCTTGCCGCTTCTAATTTGATTTCCATAAATAATAATGTAATTAATGGAGCATATACTACAGCAACTACGGGAGTGTTTTCAGGAATATTAAATTTAGCCTCAGCTACTACGGTGAACTTAAATGGAAATTCTATTTCCGGAACTGCGCCAAATTCTTTGGCCGGAACCGGAACTCACGTAATGATTGAAACAGGTTCTCCCGCTAATGTAATTGTAAATAACAATACCATTACTAACCTAAGCAGAAATGGAGCCAGTGGATCTTGGAGAGGAATAAAGACTACCAATCCGGCCAATTTTACTGCCAATGGAAATACGATTGAAAATATTAGTTGGACCTTAATTTCTTCAACAGGAGGTTTTGATGCTATTTATTGTTCAAGTTCTACCATTAATGTAACAGCAAATAATAATATTATTAGGAATATTTCTATTCCAACCAATGGCACAATCAATGGTATTCGTGAATTCGGTGTTTCGGGATCCAAAAATTTTCTGAATAATCAGATATATAATTTTACTACTATTGCAGGTGGAGCAGGGGGAGCTACTTTTAACGGGATTTTTTGCTCTATAGGAAATATTACTATAAGCAATAACCAGGTATATTCCTTAAACAGCTCAGGAACAACCGGGGGAACAGCAGGAACTGTTTATGGAATTCAGATTTCCGGCGGAGCTACAAATATTATTTCCAAGAATAGGATTTGTGATCTATCTTCCGGCAGCACAAATCCAATTATTTCCGGAATTAGTATTTCAGGCGGTACAACCAATACGATTTCTAATAATAGAATTGCTGATTTACGCGCTGCGACGGCAAATGCTGCAAACCCTGTTGTAGGTTTAAATATTTCCGGAGGAACCACAGTAAATGTTTATTTTAATTCTGTCAGCCTTAACGCTGCAAGTTCAGGAGCATTATTCGGCTCAAGCGCCATCTCAGCTTCAACAACCCCGGCGCTTATTCTAAATAATAATATTTTTGTCAATAATTCTATTGCAAGTGGTACAGGGACAAGTGTTGCCTACAGGAGATCTTCGACATCGTTAAGCACGTATGCCAACGCTTCTAATAGAAATGATTTTTTCGCACCGATTATTTTTTCTGACGGCACGAATTCTTTTAGCACACTGGGACCCGGTGCAGGAACCTATAAAAATTTTATGGTTTCACCGCGTGATGCAAGTTCTATTTCTGAAAATACTCCGTTCCTTTCAAACACCTGCGGAGATCCTAATTTCTTAAAAATTAATACCGTCATTCAAACAGGTACTGAAAGCAGCGGAGCTAATATTTCGGGTATTACAGACGATTTTGAAAATGATATTCGCCAGGGAAATCCGGGTTATACCGGTTCAGGCACAGCCCCTGATATGGGAGCTGATGAATATAATGGAACACCATTGCCAACCTGCCAGGGGCAGCCTGCTGCATCAGTTATTGTTGGAGCACAAGGAGTTTGTTCCGGTAATGGTACAACACTTTCTTTAAGTACTGTTTATACTCTTTTAGGTCTGACATATCAGTGGTCATCCGGAACTATTCTCGGAGGACCGTATCCCAACACACTCGGCACATTGCCTACACAGGCAACAGGTAATTTAACCGTGCCAACTTATTTTGTTTGTACCATTAATTGTTTTAATAGCGGACAATCATTTACTACTGTTGAAAAAGCTGTTGTAATTAATCCATTTCCTGCAGTTACATTAACGCCTTCTGCGGCTTTGTATTGCACTCCCGGAGGGACGGCTGTAACACTAACCGCAAGCGGTGCAACAACCTATACTTATTCTCCAACTACAGGACTCACACCAACTTCCGGCTCTGTTGTTTCCGCTGCTCCTTCAGCTGTTACAACGTATACTGTTACAGGAACAGATGCAAACGGATGTGTGAAAACTGCTTCATCCGTAATCGGATTAGCAGTGAACCCAACCAATGTAACTGCTTCGGCAAATCCTTCATTTATTTGCACAGGATTGACTTCAAACCTAACATCAACAGGAAGCATACAATTCACTGCGAATCAATATTCGTTCAGTTATAATGCCACTTCAGGAACGTTGGAACCTATGACAGGAGCTACAACAGTTGTTGGAAGCAGCGTAGATGATGCACCAATGGCATTATCAGGAACCACTGCAGGAGCATCTCAAGCAATTGGTTTTAATTTTATTTACGAAGGAGTGAGTTATACCCATTTCTCTGCTTCTCCTGACGGATGGGTTCAGCTGAAAACCTCTACTGCAGCGTCTACGGCTCAAGCAACCAATGCAATAAATAGTGCAACAAATGCTCCTAAAATTTCTCCTTATTGGGATGATCTTGCAACAGGCACTACGGGGTCGGTTAAAACTCTTGTTACCGGGATTGCACCGAATAGAATTTTCATAGTGCAATGGTTTGTTACAATTCCGCGCAATACCACAGGAGTTCCAAACTCCAGATTTCAGGCATGGCTTTATGAAACAACAGGACAAATTGAATACCATTATGGAACAATGGGAACTGCAACAGGAACCGTATCTTCAGGCTTATCCGGTGTTACTTCATCCAAATTTAGCAGCATCACTTTTTCAACAAATTCAGCAAGCGGAGTTACGGCAAACGATGCTCAGATTCCCGGTGCTTTACCTACAAACGGAACACTTTATACCTTTGCACCACCGGCAGGTCCTTCATTTTCATGGACACCGGCAGGAGATGTGGTTAGTCCAAATGCACAAAACACAATAACAAATGCATTAACCATTAGTAAAACATTTACAGTTACAGCAACCAGTGGTGTTTGTTCTGTTACCGCTTCAACAAGTGTATCTGTTGATCCATTGCAATGCCAACCGGCAACCCTTTCAGGGGCAGCTTGTGTTGGAAGTAATTTTTCATTAACAGCAAAAAAAACCGGAGGCGGCTCTCCATTTAATTACTTATGGAATGATGGAGTGGGAGGTGTGTACCCCAATGCTGAAACGATCACTGCAAATCTTCCTGTAGGAACCTATACTTTTTATTGCACTATTAGCGATGCCTGCGGTGCTCAATGTGTTTCAAGTTTACCGGTTACAGTAAACTCTTTGCCTAACGTTAGCATTAATCCAACAAACGGTGTCATTTGCAATCCGGGAGGAGCCCCAGTGAACCTATTAGCCAATGGGGCTACTATGTATGCCTGGTCACCGGCAACAGGTTTAACTTCGTCTACAGGACCTTCAGTTTCTGCTAATCCGGGTTCTACAATAACCTACACGGTAACAGGAACAGATGCAAACGGTTGTTTATACACAGCTTCTTCTGTCATAACTTCCGTGTCAAATCCAATAGGTTTTACAGCTTCTGCAACGCCTTCTACACTCTGTGCAGGAGCCACAACCAATCTCAGTGCAACAGGAACCATTCCTGTTAATGTCAATCAATATTCTTTTAGTTATAATGGATCGTCCGGCATTCTTGACCCTATGACGGGAGCGACAACGGTTGTTGGAAGCATCATTGACGATGCTCCAATGGCATTAACGGGAACAACTGCAGGAGCTTCACAACCCATTGGATTTAATTTTGTTTATGAAGGAGTCACTTATACTCACTTTTCTGCTTCACCTGACGGTTGGATTTTACTAGGAAACTCAACTGCTGCTTCTGCTAATCAATTTACGAATGCAATGAACAGTGGTACCAATGCACCCAAAATATCAGCTTATTGGGACGACCTTGCTACAGGAACTACAGGTAATGTGAAAACTCTAATTTCCGGAAGTGCTCCCAATAGAATTTTTATTGTACAATGGTTTGTAACAATACCAAGAAATACAACCGGTATTCCTAATTCAACTTTTCAGGCATGGCTTTATGAAACTTCAGGACAAATTGAATTCCGCTATGGCATTATGGGAACAGCAACAGGAACTGTATCTTCAGGATTAACCGGTGCAGCCTCAACTAATTTCAATAGCATTACTTTCTCAACAAATACTTCAAATAATGCAACTGCAAACGATGCTCAGATACCCGGTGCATTGCCGACAAGCGGTACACTTTATACTTTCATTCCACCTTCGGGTCTTACATTTTCCTGGTCACCGGCTTTAAATGTTTTAAATCCAAATGCACAAAACAGTGCAACTAATCCATTATCTTCTTCCGGAAGCTATATTGTTACAATTAGTAATGCAGGTTGTTCTGTAACCGCTTCGACAAGTGTTACAGTGAATTCGATTCCTGCGGCCCCAACAACAAATAATTCCACTCAATGTGGAATTGCTGTACCAACAGCTTCAGTAAATGGAGGACCCGGACCTTTTAATTGGTATCTCACACCAACGGGAGGAAGCCCACTTTCAGGACAAAGCGGAACATCATTAACTGGATATTCTATTAATGCAACAACTACGTTTTATGTTACTGAAAACAATGGAACATGCGAAAGTACCAGGGCTACATTAATTGCTAACGTAGATTTGCCTGATGCTGTTACCGCTTCAGTAGCATCTTCAGCCTGCACTGGTACTCCTTTTATTTTAAATGTAACAAAAGCGGCAGGAATAAATGTATATACATATTCCTGGAACGGTTCTCCTATAGCAGGAAGCGGATTATCCGGTCCGACTGCGGGGGATATACTAGATGGTCATCTAACAATTACACCTACTGCATCCGGTACATACACCTATACTGTTACAGCCAGTGGAGGAGGATGTATTACGAATAGTTCTGTTGTTTTAACTGTATCAAATTATCCTGTCATAGATAGTATAAAAGCTTCGCCAACCACACTATGCTCAGGAAGTCTTGTAAATCTTAATGTATATTCTGCAGTTGTCGGCTCCGGTTCATCTGTTGAACCTACCGGATATTTAGCTTCAAACGCTACAAATACTGCAGATGATGAAATATTTAATGTTACAATAAGTGGAACATCATTAAATAATAATTCAACTTGTTCAACGCTTGATCCCGGCCCCGGAAGTATTGTTACCCAATATTCAAATTTTACAACAAGTGTTTCCGCTCCGGTTCTTTTGGCAGGAAATAACTACAATGGATCCGTTACCATAGGTCAATGTTTAACAACTGCTTTTACAACCGGGTATGCAATTTTTATAGACTTAAACCGGAATGGAACATTTGAGGTCCCTTCTGAAAGAGTATATGGCGAAGCAAATACTACTTCTGCTGTTGCAGGAACAGTAAAACCATTTTCATTCTTAGTACCCTTAAGCGCATCACAAGGAGTTACACGCATGAGAATTGTTGCAGTTGAAAGTGCTAACGGAGCAACAGGGGGAATTGCACCAACAGGAACCTATTCATGGGGTGAAACTGAAGATTATAAGGTAAGTATACAAAACATTGTACCTCAAAATGCTGCTCTGACTTATTCCTGGACCAATGCAGCTGCCGGATCGCCGGCATACTCCGCTGCTGATTATCCAACCAATCTATCTTCCATACCTTCAATAGCAAGTTACACTGTAACAGTTTCAAATAATGGGTGCAATGCAACGGGTACGGTTAACGTAACGGTTAATCCATTGCCGTTAACTCCCGTAAAACAAGACGACAGCCAGTGCGGACCTGGCTTACCCACCTGTTATGTAACTGGTGGAAGTGGTTCGTTCCGATGGTATCTAACTTCTTTCGGAGGACTACCAATTGCTGGCGAAACGGCTTCATATCTGAATTCATATAACATTAGTTCAACCACAACATTTTATGTATCAGAATTTAATGGACTTTGCGAAAGTGATCGAGTTGAAGTAATTCAAACAGTTAACAATCCGGCACCAATTACAGTTTCAACAACTTCTTCAGGATGCATTGGATCAGCATTAATTTTGAATGTTAATAATCCTATGAATTATCCTTACTTATCATACGACTGGAGTTCAAATCCTCAGGCAGGAAGCGGTATGACAGGAATAGTTTCCGGTAATCCTTTGAATGGTCAGGTAAATGTTATTCCTACCGCTACAGGTACGTATACTTATACCGTGATTGCTTCTGATGGAGTATGTAATGCAATAGGAGTAATTTCTGCTTCAATCAGAAATATCCCAACACTTGACAGTATTGTTGCAAATCCCAAAACGATTTGCTCAGGAAGTCCGGTTTCCTTGAATGCATATTCTAACATTATTGGCACCGGTCCACAAACTCCTCCGTTAGGTTATCCCGGATTGACTACAACTCCGGGCAACTTAGCTGATGAACAAATTTTTGGCGTTACTTTCGGCTCAATGGTAAATAATCAGACAGAAACCTGCACATCCAATTATACAGATTATACCGGTGCAATTACACCTGTAACAGTATCAGCAGGAGGTATTGTTCCCTTTGTAGTGCGAGAAAATGAATGTGACGGCGGAACTTTATTCTCTAATGGTTGTTCCATTTTTATTGATTTTAACAGAGATGGTGACTGGCTTGATACCGGTGAACAGGTTTTTACGACAACTGCTACCGCTGCTGCAACCGGAGCTTCGCCGGCGGGAGATCTTGCACGTTCAGGAAATATCAGTATACCTTTATCAGCTTCATCGGGCGTGACTCGTATGAGAATAATTGTAGCAGAAGGAATTGTCTCTCCAACTTCAACACAGGCATTTACCTATGGTGAACAAGAAGATTATCTTGTAAATATATTGTCTGC
>JAYURB010000354.1:0-7377 GCA_043756425.1 Bacteroidota bacterium | reverse complement strand
GGTGGTGGAACGCTTTATTCGGTCAGGGAATTAAACGATGGTTCTTTAATTGCAACAGGTGATGATGCTTATCCGCCTTTCCCATTTGGTTATCAGGGTATAATTTTAAAAACAACAGCTAATGGCGATAGTTTGTGGTATAAAAATTATTACAGCTCCTATTACGGTAGTTCATATTTAAGAGACATTTCCCCTACCCCAGATGGAGGCTTTGTCGCTTGTGGCTTCGTAAATCCACAAGCACCTGATACCGGTCACCAAGATCTATGGGTGCTTAAAGTGGATAGTGTGGGTTGTGAAGTTTCTAATTGTATGGTTGGTATTAATGAGTTTCTTGAGAATAAAATTAGTGTGAAGGTTTATCCGAATCCGTTTATAAATGAATTGAATATTGAATTCGATCAACCCAACACGCAAAATGAATTAAGGATGTTCAATATATTGGGTGAAGAGGTGTTTCGTTGCCCGTTGGCTGAAAAAAACTATGCTTTGAATGTTAAACTATCTGAGGGTTTATTTATGATACAAATTTTCAAAGATGAAAGAATTGTTTATTCGGGAAAGGTTTGTCGACTTAATCGATGATTGTATATTTAAATGTTTCCCTTTTTTTAATTATAACCGCTCGTTTTAAAATCCCTTTTTCACGACATTGCCGTATTCAAAAAATCAATCAAAGGCTTCATTATTTTGGCGCCTTTACTAAGCTGGGCAATGAAATTTTTATTGCCCACTTCTTTATCAGAAAACTTATGCCACACAATAAAACTGGTTAGCTTTAATGACTCAATATCCGGATGTGATTTATCGTAACCTTTAGGAGTTGTTTTTAATTGATAGGATTTATCGAGTCCGGTAAATAGCTTTTTAAAATCCTTATTGGAAAGAATCTTCTTAAATTCTTTCCCATTGTAATCGATTTCCTGTCTGATTTTTTTAAGCTGATCACCGGGCGGCATCCATATACCTCCGGCAAAGAAGGAACCTCCGGGTTCGATGTGCAGGTAATATCCTGCATTCTGCACCTTCTTTCCGCCAACATTTAAGCTGGCTCCCAAATTGTTTTTATAAGGTTTTTTATCTTTTGAAAAGCGAACGTCTCTGTAAATACGGAATAAGCAATCTTTAGAGGTAAGTCCTGAGAAACCTTTTTCAAACTTGCAGCATTCTTTAAGTAAATCATCTGTAAGTTCGGCAACATTGTCTTTTGCTGACAAGTATTTGTCTTTATTCTTATCAAACCATTCTTTATTATTATTTTTTTTCAGGTTGCGCAAGAAGGTAAGTGTGGAAGTATTAATCATGAGCCGGAGTTTGTATTGAAGATTCAAATATAAAAATTGGATTCAATAAAAAAAAAGCCACCCCCCTTTCGGAAGATGGCTTTAACAATTAAACCAATGTAATTAATTTACTCTGAACTTTCCTCTGGCAACAGTTGAGCTGCCATCTTCTACAGAATAGAAATATAATCCTTGAGAAAGATTTTCTTTAGAAAGGGAGAAGTCGCCATTACCTAAATTTTTAGTGAAAGCAACCTGACCGTTAATCTGGAATACACGGAAAACAACATTTCCTGAAGTGTTTTCAATATGAAGTGTAGCATTGTCAACCATTGGATTAGGATAGATTGCAACAATAGCATTTGATACAGAAGTATTTTCAACTCCGGAACTTAATTTGTGGTTACCATGCTGTCCATGACCGCCGTGGTGAAGATGATTTGTGTTAACGCTATCGCAAACAGTATCTGCGCATGAACCGCCAGCATTTGAATTACTTACTATCAGACAAACCCAATATGTGCCTGCTGCAGCATAAGTATGATTTGGTTTTGGATCAGAAGAAGTTGAACCATCACCAAAATCCCAAGCATAGGTTCCACCCCAAGAGTTGTGCTCGCTTTCAAAACGAACTCCATTGGCAACTGTATCTTGTGAAGCTTCATAATGAGCATTGCAACGTGGCGCAGGAGTGAAAGCATGAACGCTATCGCACCGAGTATCTGAACAAGTTCCTCCGGCGTTAGTGTTAGAAACGGTTAAACATACATAGTATGTTCCTGCAGTTGCATAAGCGTGGTTAGGGTTTGCAGTAGAAGAAGTAGAACCATCACCGAAATCCCATGCATACGTTGCACCGAATGAATTGCCATGCGATCTGAAACGAACTCCATTAGGAACGGTATCCAGCCAATGATTGAATTTTGCTTTGCAATGAGGTGCCGGTGTAAATACACGTACACTGTCGCATGATGTATTAGAACATCCGCCACCTACAGTATCCGTAACGGTAAAGCATACATAATAAGTTCCTGAGGCAGCATACGCATGAGCAGGATTTGCAGAAGTGGAAGTAGATCCATCACCGAAATCCCATGCATAAGTAGCAGCACCTGAACCCGGAGCATTGTTAAATACTATACCATTTGAAACAGTATCGCGATGTTGTGAAAAATGAGCATTGCACGGCATTGGGTGATGTGGGTTACCATGGCCATGTCCATTCTGACCGTTACCCTGATTCCATCCGCCATTGCCTTGGTTAGAACCACCGGGCATTCCATTTTGGCCCTGTCCGTTTTGTCCACCGGATATAGGCCATTGAGCCACTGCAGGTAGCGTAAGCATTAAAAAAAGACAAGCGGCCGATAGGCTAAGCATCCAGTTGTTTAAGTTTGAAGTTTGTTTTTTCATTTTTAGTTAGATTTAGGATTAAAAATTATTTGAGGTTTTTAAATTAATTGTAGCTATATATGTAGATAAGGGTAAAGAAAGATTAGTTGGGTAAAGAATTATTTTTTTTTGATCCTTTAGGAAAAGAATGGTTTAACGCTAATATTTTTTATTTTAGTTAAAAGTGTATTGAAAATCCAACTCCTACTCCCAAATAATAAGGATATGAATACAATGGATTGTTATCATTGATAGGAGTAATTGAATACCTTAAAGAGGGTTTTAGGAATGTACTTAATCCCTTATAAAAATTATAATTCACTCCGGCTCCCAAAAGAAGGCTGTAGTTGAATGAATTCAGGCCATCGAAATTATTTTCTTCAACATATGAATCATTAACAGTTACCTTAACAATATCTTTTTTTACCAAATTAAATGCTCCACCACCTTCAACAAAATAAGAAAGTTTTCTTTTTCCAAATTCATATCGAACTGTAACAGGAATATAAAGGAAGTGTATCGTCTCAGAAGTTTCGGTTTTAAAAGACACACTTTGTCCGTTTACGGGTTGCGGTCCACCCGTATTGAATTGCGAAGGTTCCTGGTGCAAATCAATTGCTCCACAAGGAGTATGAATGACATAGTGATGATCATTGTTTTGATTGGGCGGTTCATGATTATGATTCTCGTTGTGTCCGTGACCGGAAGAACCATGATGGCCATGCTGTTCTTTATAAACAGAGTCAGCAATAACCTGAATAGTATTATATACAGCCGATTGAGAAAATGTGGAAAATGAAATACCTGAATGAATACTCCATTTTTTTGCAATGTCAAATCCCAGATTAAATCCTGTTGAATAAGAGAAATTGGCTACCTGCTTAGCATAATCATCCGGATTTTTAGAAGCAGTGCCAGTATATGAATCATTCGATTTTAATGTGCTTTTAACATAATCAGGTGAGTAGTAAACGTCAGCGGAAAGACGATGCATTACTTTTTTAAAGAATGAAATTGATTTATCATTATTTGTAGCACTGGTATCATTCGTTGCATTTGTAGTATTAACAGCAGTTCCAACTTCTGATTTGTCGGACTCAATTGCTTTAGAAGGTTCTTGTGCAAGAGGCGCGTCTTTGCTTATTTCTGTGCTACTATTTTGAGATTGAGAGAGGGCAGATATGGGAGTATTTTCGTCCTGTGATGCTTTCTTTGATGCATCATTAACAACGATGTCATTATCTTTTATTTTTTGATCTGAAATAATTTCAGATGATTTTGTTTTTTCTGATCCTGACGGTGGATTTGAGTTACCTATTGCTGCTTTAGTTTCCTGCTTATTTTCAGCCGTATTTGTTGCAGTAATATTATTCTCCGGCAAAAGTGATATATCGGAAGAAGAGACAACCTCAGATTTTTCTATAGGAATATTATTTTCCCCGAAACTGTCGGAAGCTTTTTCGTTCTTTAAACTAATAGATACTATTGCTTCAGCAGGATTTCTTTTTTCAGAAGATTTTGAAATAGAATTTACATCCGATGCTTTCTTAACCAATTTTGTATTGGTATTGGAAGCAGTTTCTTTAGTATTTTTTTGCTGTATTTTGACCACAGAATTATTAACACTCTTTTTTACATCACGGCTTTTGTCTGTGGAAACTAAAGCAATTTTATCATTAGCAGTTTTCGATCCTACAATTGATGATTCTGAAGTTGTTGATTTTGCAATTACTGATTCTGCAGTTGCTGATTTTGCAGGAGCTTTTCTCTGATTATCAGAATTAATTTGAACGGTAGAACCGGAAATATTCTCTGAAGCATTTGATAATTTTTTAGTAGATGTTTCCCGTTTCTCCGAAGTATTTAAACTAACCGAATTAGAATTATTTTCAGTCGACTCTTTACCTGCAATACTTTCTGTGGAATTTTGTACGGCGTTGTTTTTTATTGGAGCAGCATTATTGATAGATGAATTATCATGATTGCTGTCCTTTGTATTTATTTCAAGATTATTTTTTATTTTATTATCTGTTGAGCTTTCAGAAGCAAAATACTTATAAGAAGTATAAGAAAGTATTATAAGAAAAATAGAAGCTGAAAACCAGACAAGTCTTCGCATTCTGAGGTTGGCTGAGCGTTTCTTTGCCAATTCAGTTTGCAGAGAACTCCAACTCTTTTCAGATGGTTCCATCTGAAAAGATTCTATCTCAGAGCGAAAAAAATCGTC
Source organism: Bacteroidota bacterium (assembly GCA_043756425.1). GTDB lineage: Bacteria > Bacteroidota > Bacteroidia > AKYH767-A > 2013-40CM-41-45 > JADKIH01. Next base: position 2,475 of record JAYURB010000354.1, on the reverse strand, counting down.
TATATTTGTGTTATCGTCCATTTTCTAGGGTAACAATACCCGGAATTTTTTTTGTTTTATTTACTTCTCTCTGAAGTATAGTTCGTGCATCAGAAAGATTCGATTTTGATGTTCCCTCAGTTATACCAAGATGTTCTGCTATTTCTCTGTGTTTTAATCCTTCAAACACAAATAAATTGAAAACCATTTGATAGCGTGGAGGTAATTTTTGTATTAATTCTATAAGTTCTTTTGCGCCTATATTACTTAATGTATCTTCTGATGAATGATTCGATAAATTTAAATAAGTAGTATCGATGCTGACAGTGTTTTCTGTATCTTTTCTTTGACGGTATTTATAGATTGCAGTATTGTACATTATTTTTCTAATCCAACCCTCCAATGAACCTTCTTTTCTGAATTTCTGAATATTTTCAAATACCTTCATAAATCCTTCGTGCATGGTGTCCTCTGCTTCTTCACGGTTTCTGGAGTATCGGAAGCAAAGGGCAAGCATTTTTGAAGAATACATTTCATAGAGTCTGTTTTGAGCGGACGCATTCCATTCAATACACTTCTGAATGAGTATTTCTTCACTTTCTAACACGGTATTTTTTTGTCCTGTATTAATAGATTACAAAGTAGTTAAAATGGTTGGTTAAAACATGAAAATTTGTGTCAAATCCTAAAATTGAGCTAATTTCTAGTGAAAGACAAATAAAATATAAGCTTTTCTCTAAAAAGACATGGTTTTGCAAGTTTTTATGGTCGTTTAGATTAACTCAGCTTGCCATTGCATTTTTGATGAAAACGAAGACAATTATAAATGTATCTTTTTCAATTTCTATCACATTTGAATGCTTATTTTTGTCAAAATCTATTTATTCTTTATGATTCAGATCAGTTTAATCCGCGAAAAAAGTGACTTTATTATTGAAAGACTTTCAGTAAAGAATTTTGACGCTAAAACAATTATTGCACAAATCCTTTCCATTGATGAGAGTCGCAGAAAGGTTCAGAATGAACTCGATCAGCTTTTATTTCAGCAAAATACCCTTGCCAAACAAATTGGAGATCTTTATAAAAGCGGTAAAAAAGCGGATGCCGATATACTTAAAATGGAGAGTGGAACATTGAAAGAAAGTTCTGCAAAACTTCAGATTGAATTGAATGATTTGGAGGAAAAACTAAACGCTGAACTTGTAAAACTGCCCAATATTCCATCGTCCCAGGTGCCTAAAGGGAAAACTCCTGAAGACAATGTTGTAATCTCCGAAGAAGGACATATACCGACTTTAGGGGCTTTTGCTATTCCTCATTGGGAGATAACAGCAAAATACGACATTATAGATTTTGAATTGGGCGTTAAGCTCACCGGCGCAGGTTTTCCTGTTTATAAAGGAAAAGGTGCACGACTTCAGCGGGCACTTATAAATTATTTTTTAGATAAGGCTGTTGAGGCAGGATATAAAGAGATTCAGCCGCCAATATTGGTAAACAAGGACTCCGGTTTTGGAACAGGACAGTTGCCCGATAAAGATTCACAGATGTATCATGTTTCTTTAGATGAATATTATCTAATACCTACTGCTGAAGTTCCTGTTACGAATATTTACAGGGATGTAATTTTAAAATCGGAGGAGTTACCGGTAAAAATGTGTGCTTACACACCTTGCTTTCGTCGAGAAGCCGGTAGTTATGGTAAAGATGTACGCGGCCTAAACCGTTTGCATCAGTTTGACAAAGTAGAAATAGTGCATATTGAGCACCCCGATAAATCTTATGAAACGTTAATGCAAATGGTAGAACATGTTTCTTCTCTTCTCCGTTCACTTCAGCTGCCGTTTCGCATTTTAAGGTTATGCGGAGGCGATATGAGTTTTGCCAGCGCCCTTACATATGATTTTGAAGTGTATTCTGCCGCTCAGAAAAAATGGCTGGAGGTAAGTTCCGTTTCTAATTTCGAATCGTTTCAGGCTAACAGAATGAAATTGCGTTTCCGCAGTGGATCTGATAAACCCGTTTTGGCCCATACACTAAACGGAAGTGCATTGGCTTTGCCTAGAATTGTTGCTGCTTTACTGGAAAATAATCAGACCGAAACCGGCGTTACTATACCGGATGCATTGAGGGCATATACGGGATTTGATAAAATATAATATTTAACGCCCATAGTCTTTTGAGATTTTGAAAAACTGACTGAGTAAATTGTAAATTTAAAATGATAATAAATAAAAAAATATTTTTTTCAAGGATGAAAAATTCGTTAAGAGTTTTTGTTGCCTTTCTTTTTTTTCTCGACATTTTTTCATTTGTAGGTTTTGCGCAGAGTCCTCAGGACAGACAATTAGCAGATCAATACCTTAGCAATTCAGAGTATGAAAAAGCAGCATCAATCTATGAAAGACTTATGAGTGTGGATCCTGATGGTACCTATCCGCCTTACCTTCGCTGTTTATTAGCAATGAAACAATACGACAATGCAGAAAAACTAAT
>JAYURB010000353.1:0-3120 GCA_043756425.1 Bacteroidota bacterium | reverse complement strand
GAAATTGAATATGGTTTCCGCTGACTTCCTTGAACCTTTGCTTCAATAAGATTGCCTCTAATATTTATGGATTTAATAGAATTGTTTTTTGCGTATCGTTTACCTCTGTCGAGGCGGTTACTAAAATCAATTCGATTGAGTGATTGAAGCCATTGCTGTCCCCACCATGTTCTACCAAAGTCTGTCATTGTATTAGTTTTGATCTGTAAGAAAGAAAAAAGAATACAAGTATGAAAGAATTAATTATCAAGACGTGTTGATATCTCTCAAACCCAGCCTTATCCTTTGCAAAATATTTCTACTTCACTGACGGGCAACGGTCCCACGGTTTGAGAGTGTACTCTCACAGCGGAATCCACCCGGAGACGAGCAGTTTTGCTCTTTTTTCAATCTGCGGTTCGTTTATACATTGCTTCACTATGGAAGTAAACAAATTATTTTTAAAACTACTGAACCCGGAATTGAAACAGAAGAGTCAATGAAAATGTTGATAGAATGGTTTCAGTCCGATTTTGAAACACTCCCTCTTGTAAAGTCTGCTATTTTCGTTCCGGAACAAATTATGTAGTAGAAAACCAAAGCGAATTAAAACCGGCTTGATGTTTCAACTCACCGATGCAACACGAAAAAAAGAATTTAAAAATACATTACGTCGGACGGAATTCCCTTTCGCACGACCAAGCGCTCAAAGATTCCGCCGAGCACGGAAAATTCAAGAGAACGAAATAAGGAAGATTTTTACCTTGGAGAAACATGTTCCTGTTAGACGCAGACTCAAACTCAGGTGAAATCATGAGTGATGGAATTCTACATCCAATAATTTATTATTTAAATAATTAATTAATCAGAAGTGTGAATTATGTAATTAACTCTTGATATGATGTAACAATAAATATTTTTAGGGATATTAGTTTTGAGTTTTAATTAAATCAAAAATAAAATAAAATGATAACAAGCAGAAAAATAACATTAGGTCTTATGATACTGGCTATTTTCTCTATGCTAACCACAGGTTGTAGGATGAACAAAACCCAAAAAGGAGCAGTCATAGGAGTAGGTGGAGGTGCGGTGATTGGTGCTGTTGTTGGACGAGCCGCCGGCAATACGGCTCTTGGTGCATTAATTGGTGCGACAGTAGGCGGGGCTACCGGTGCGATTATCGGTCATAAAATGGATAAGCAGGCCAAGGAAATCGAAAGCACAGTTCCGGGAGCAAAAGTTTACCGGGTTGGAGAAGGCATCATTGTAGAATTCAATGATAAAATATTATTTGGATTTGATAAATCAGATTTGAATGAGGGCTCCAAAGGCAATTTGAATAATTTGGTAACCACCCTAAATAAATACCCGGATACAAACATCGAGGTTCAGGGACATACTGATAATACAGGAGCTGACAATTACAATATGTCTTTATCAAAACGACGCGCATCAACTGTATCGCAGTATTTGGCTAATCAAGGAATTTCTTCAGGACGAATGAGTACAAAGGGATACGGTGAATCGGCACCAAATTACAGCAATGACAATGAAGACAGCAGAGCCCAGAACAGACGTGTTGAATTTTTAATAACAGCCAATACCAAGATGCGTGAAGAAGCAAAAAAAGAATCAGGAAATTAATACAAACATAAACTGGAATAAAAATGAAAAGCAAATTTTACATAATAATTGTCCTTTTAATGTCAGGACTACATGCAAATGCACAAGGTAATGGTTTGGTCTCATCGCCAACAGGAGAATCTTCATTTGGAATATTTGGAGGTATTGACTTTCAAAATATAAACGGCAAGGACGACAATGGAAATAAACTCAGCAATTCTTTAGTAACAAGATTTAATATTGGAATCAACTACGAAATCCCTATTGCCCCTGAATTTTATTTTCAACCAGGACTACAGTTTATAACGAAGGGAACAAAGGGGCCGGTTCGTTATACAAGAAATTCAGAAACTCATTCAATTACCCGCGAAATAAAAATGAGCTATGTGGAGATGCCAATTAATTTAGTTTACAAACCTATATTGGGAACAGGTCACTTGATCCTGGGATTTGGGCCTTATGTTGGATATGCAATTGGAGGAATTACCAAATATGAAGGAGCAACAGCACCTCCCGATACTGACATTAAATTTGAAAAAAGAACTCCTTCCAGTGATGAAAACAATCTGATCTATTTTAAAAGAATGGATGTGGGTGCAAATTTTTTTGTGGGATACGAGATGGCAAATGGGATAAATTTATTGTTTAACGCTCAGTTGGGCTTGATAAATATTAATTCAACCACTTCAACTAAAATGGAAAATAAAAATACCGGTTTTGGTTTGGCTTTAGGATATCGATTTTAAAAATACAAAAAAACCAAATTTTTTTATTTGAATAATAATGATGCTAACTCAAAGGGCAGCATTTTTTATTTAAAGTCGCTATTAGAGCTTTATATCAAGCCGAATCCCAGCTGTGCAGTATTTCCTCATCGCTAACCCTGCACGGCGGAATCCCACCCGCACGATAGATATATTAATAAAGTGCTTTGGATGGAATAATTGGAAAGCTAAACACTCGCATTAATAATTATTACTGCCTTACCATTTATAATTTAAATTCTTTCACTTAAAAAAAACATATGAAAAAATCTATGCTTGTATTTTGCATGCTTGCCTTTTTCGGGATGGCAGCCTGCACTAATTCCGACAATAAATCCGAAGCGAAGGACGAAAAGCCGGAAAACACGTCAAGTCCAATAGAATCATCTAAACAAAAGGACGGCACAACCATTAAAGTAAATAATGATGGAGTCAGCATTGAAAGTAAAGATGGCGAGAAAAAAACAATGTGAGTATTTCCAGTGATAGTGCTAATATTGAAATATCAAGGCCTAAGTAATATGTTTACTGAAGACTGGTGATTCAAATCGGCGAATCCGCAATACAAGGGTGTGTTGGAATGCCTGTTTGTAGGCATGACGAGCAAGACTCCTGCTGCGACGTACTTATTCCCTGCCTCAGCCAATAGTACGGTCGCGCTTCGACGGAGTGTGTCCTGAATTATCTTTTGTTGTAAGAAAGATAAATGTTTTAATTGAGATGAAGGAAGACAGAAACTAAAATCTGTCTGACC
>JAYURB010000352.1:0-3124 GCA_043756425.1 Bacteroidota bacterium | reverse complement strand
ATTTTAACAAAATACTCCGAAATACCTTAAATATAAGGGTTTCGGGAGAAAAACATTGTAAGATTCAAATTCAGAAATGCTAATTCAACAAATATCTGGTAGGCAAAAAAGAAGGTTAATTTATGCAACTTTTAAAGCCTCTCATGTTGGGGGCTTTTATAATTGCGTACTTTTGTGATATGGCAAGGAAGAAAGCCAATTTTAAAGACGACACATTGATAATTTTCGGCATATTAGATGATGTTTTAAACACTGCATTAAAGGGAGATCCAAGGCTGATTAACACAATTAAGCGAAAAAAATAATTCTTTTTAATCTGTTAGTAATATTATTTAATACAATTTTTGTATATTGACTGAAGTTATATTATTGTAGTACAATCATTACCATGGAAACCCCTAAAGCAGTTGCAAACTACTTCCTTAAAAAATCTTTCGATACCGGTATCGAAGTAACTCCTATGAAGGCACTAAAGCTTGTCTATTTAGCGCATGGATGGTATTTGGGTTTTAAAGAGGAAGATTTAATAAATGAGGTTGTTGAAGCGTGGCAGTACGGGCCTGTAATTAAATCCGTATATCGTGAATTTAAGGCATATGGTAACGAGCAAATTAGTAGGTTGGCATCTCTTGTAGAGTCTGTCGATAATGATCCGTTTACATTTAGGAGCATAACTCCAAATATCGGCGAAGATAAAACTGAAATAAAAAGCTTGTTGAATCTTGTATGGGATTCCTATAAAAACTATACAGGATTGCAGTTATCTTCTATTACGCATCAACCAAATAGCCCTTGGGATATTGTATATAATCAAAGAGGCGGAAAAGACAAGAAGTCTGCAATAATCGGTAATGATATAATTAAAAAATACTATCGTGACAAAGTACTACAATTAAATCTACCTAACAACCAAAAACCAGCGACTCCATAATAATTATATGCTGCCACCGATACTCCAAGACACTCCTCCAGCAGAAGACAATATTTCCAAGTTAGAAGTAAACGACCTTTTTGGCGATAACAGAAGAGGCGAAGATCTTAAAAAGCATATTCATGTAATGGTTTGCATATCTTTATACTTAGCCTTAGCCGTTTATGCAGGAATGATTTTGATTTGGGCTTGGCACATTTCGGCACCTCATTGTTATAGATGGCTAGAAGAGCTAGAGGTTCATATGCTAGAAAGAATTGTTTTTGGTGGAACAATTTTGGTAACTTTTGCAACTAGATACTTTAAAAAGTACAAAGTGGTATAATTAAGTTCCAACTACTAAATAGTTACCTCAACAAATTAACTAATCACCCTAATCTTCCCACTCCCAACATACTTCCCATATATTGACTCCGGCTCCTTTACAATAAATAAATTCCCGCTTCCTGAAAGATCTGCATTCAAAGTGTTGGTGACATCAATAGTACAATCACCACTACCCGAAAGATTAACCTTGCTGTTAAAAACGGTAAGCTCTTTTCCTTTTACTTTTCCACTGCCATTGATCTTAATATCCGTTTCCTTTGCATTCCCGGATAATCCTATATTTCCTGAACCTGATATTTGTACATCTAAGTCATCAATATCAATTGATGCGGTGATATTTCCTGATCCTATATTTTTCATTTTTAAGGACGGACTTTTCAGTATATTTTCTGCTGATATATTTCCCGACCCTGTCAATTCGAGACTTGTAATTTCTTTAACAGTAATATAAATATTTATTGCTTTAGTCGGATAAATATTGTTTTCTGAAGAAACAGAAAGTTTGTTATTGCTAACTGAAGTTATAATGTATTGTTGAATATTGTCCTCAGCTTCAATTTTAATTTTCTGATCGTCGCCTAAAGTCAAAATGATATTTGCTGAACAGGCTGAAAAGATTCCTGTGAAAACAGACAGTGATCTTTCTTCCGTTGTTACTTTCCCCGAACCTTTAACAGTTTCGCCATGTGTAAATTGAAAACCGAATAAGATTAATGCAAGTGTTATGATTTTTGTTTTCATGATTTTTATTTTAAAATGAGTTTATAAAATTAAATAGTATTTAGAAGCCAATAAATGTAATCCCTGCATTTACAGGATAAAGTACCGGTCCCTTATTGTTTTTAAATAAAGTAGAAGCGTAATAATCAGCAAAAAGATTAAATTTCCCATAACCCATTGCAACACGAAATCCATAACGGAATGGGCTCAGGTTATAATCGTCGTGGTCTTTAATTTTTGTAACATTTCCATCTTCTTCAATTTTTCTTTTTGTATGCGAGCCTATGCGAAAACCAAAAATACCACCGGCGCCAATATGAAATGCTTTTTTAATATCCCTGCTTGTAAATACTTCTATCATTAGTGGAGCTGTCAGGTAGCTGGTAGTTAATTTTGATTTTAGAAACTTCACACTGGAATTTGTGTCGACAATAGCATTAATATAGGAACCATTTTTAAGAATGATATTATTTTCAAATCGGTAATTATTCCATGTAATACCAAGTCCTGTAAACAGCCATACGTTGCTTTTACCAAGTTCCAGATTTTTATGGAGTAAATTCAGTGCTACTGAAACAGATTTTTCTGTACGCAATTCAAAATTACTTTTACCTGTTTCTAATGTAAATGAACCACCATTATCTATGAATGAATTTATTCCCATTTCGAATCCGGCCCAAATGGGTTTTGTTGTAACCTTTTTTGTATGAAGGGTGTCTTTGCTTCCAATGAACCAAATTTGATTTTTCCCTAACATTATGCGTGTAGTATCCGGTTGTTCCGTATTTGTTTCAGCATTTCCAGTATTCAATTTTACCTTGCCCGAACCGGTGATATTTTCTGTAAGTTTTTTAGGCTCTTTTTTATACAAAACAGTACCGTTTCCGGAGATGTTGACTTTCAATTCATCTTCTGCATCAACAAGGCATTTCCCAATACCGGATATATTCACCTCCGAACGAATGGTTTTCAATTCTGAAGCATCAATTTTACCTGAACCTGAAATTGAATAGTCTGCATCCTGCGATGTTCCTTTCAAAACGACTTTGCCTACTCCTGCAATGCTAACGTCAACTTTTTTTGCATCGACGTTTAAATCGATTTTGCCATCACCGGCTATATCAATTTTTAATTGATCAACCTTAA
>JAYURB010000351.1:0-3127 GCA_043756425.1 Bacteroidota bacterium | reverse complement strand
GTATTTGATGAGATCGATACAGGAGTAAGCGGAGAAACTGCATTTAAGATTGGCAAAGTTATGCAGGATCTTTCACGTTCTCATCAATTACTTGCCATTACACATTTACCTCAAATAGCAAGCAGGGGAGAAGATCATTTCTTTGTTTATAAAGAAGTTACAGGAAAAAAAACCTATACTAAGGTACGAAAACTAACGTACGATGAGCGAATTGTTGAAGTTGCAAGAATGTTAAGCGGCGATAAACCAACTGCTGTTGCAATGGAAAATGCCAAGGAACTTTTAAAATATTAAAATTCATAATTCATTTTCAGTAAAAGCTATATTTACCAAAAAAATATATTTATGACACACAATCTCTTAAAAGGAAAACGAGGAATTATCTCCGGTGCTCTTGATTCAAATTCAATCGCCTGGAAGGTTGCACAACGTTGTCACGAAGAAGGTGCTTCCATCATTTTAACAAATGCACCAATTGCCATGCGCATGGGGGAAATTAAAAAGCTGGCAGATGAAACTAAATCAGAAATTATTCCTGCTGATGCTACATCCATTGATGACCTGACCAATTTATATAATCAGTCCATGGATAAGCTTGGCGGTAAAATTGATTTTATGCTTCATTCAATAGGGATGTCAGTGAATATTCGAAAAAATATTTCCTACATAGAAAGTAACTACGATTATTTCAGCAAAGGAATTGATGTTTCTGCTATGTCTCTTCATAAAATGCTTAGCGTGGCAATGAAGCTTGATGCTATTAATGAAGGCGGCAGTGTTGTTGCTTTAACCTATATAGCTGCTCAGAGAACATATCCCTTTTATACCGATATGGCTGATATAAAAGCTATGCTTGAATCAATTGCCCGCAGTTTCGGATACCATTATGGTAAATACAGAAAGGTAAGAGTCAATACTGTTTCTCAATCGCCAACTCGTACCACTGCAGGATCAGGAATAAAAGGTTTTGATGAATTTTTTAATTTTGCAGAGCAGGTTTCTCCATTGGGAAATGCAAGTGCTGATTCATGTGCAGATTATTGTGTAACTCTTTTCTCAGATCTGACCCGCATGGTTACCATGCAAAACCTCTACCACGACGGGGGGTATTCAACCACAGGTATCAGTAATGAAATCATGGAAAAGTTTACCAGTTAAAAAGCAAATAAAAAAAGCGGGGAGTACCCGCTTTTTTTTATTTAATTATTCCTCTTTCTTTTTCCGGGTACTGGGTTTAGGAGCCGGTGGAGTCAATGTTGGTTTTACAACGGCAATTTTCAAAGTGCTTGTTTCTTTATCAAAACTCACATCAAGAATATCGCCTTCTACAAGCTCAGCTTTAATTATTTCTTCAGCCAGCGGATCCTCCAGGTATTTCTGAATAGCTCTTTTAAGCGGACGCGCACCATAATTTACATCGAAACCCTTATCTGAAATGAAGTCTTTTGCATCTTCTGAAAGTTGAATTTTATAACCCATTTCAAAAATGCGCTTATAAAGATGAACCAATTCGACATCGATGATTTTATGAATATGCTCCTTTTGGAGTGAGTTAAACATTACTACATCATCAATCCTGTTTAAGAATTCCGGCGCAAATGCTTTTTTCAAAGCATTCTCAATAACTCCACGTGAATGATCGTCAGCCGAGTTTAGTTTAGCATTAGTTTGAAATCCAACACCCTGACCAAAGTCCTTCAATTGACGCGATCCGATGTTTGAAGTCATGATCATAATGGTGTTCTTAAAGTCAACCTTGCGACCCAGACTGTCGGTAAGTGTGCCTTCGTCCAATACCTGAAGCAGTAGGTTAAAAATATCCGGATGGGCTTTTTCAATTTCATCAAGAAGTACAACAGAGTATGGTTTACGTCTAACTTTTTCAGTTAATTGTCCGCCTTCTTCATATCCAACATATCCCGGAGGCGCACCGATCAAACGAGAAACAGCAAACTTCTCCATATATTCACTCATGTCAATGCGTATTAAAGCATCGTCAGAATCGAATAGGTACCTTGCAATAACTTTTGCCAGTTCTGTTTTACCTACACCAGTAGGACCAAGGAAAATGAAAGTACCAATCGGTTTATTCGGATCTTTCAATCCGGCACGGTTACGTTGAATTGCCTTTACAACTTTTGCAATGGCTTCATCCTGACCAATGACCTTTCCTCTAAGTTCATCGGCCATTTTTACTAAACGGTTGCTTTCAGTTTGTGCTACTCGGGTAACAGGAATGCCGGTCATCATGGCAACAACTTCAGCAACATCGTTTTCGGTAACGGTATAGCGGTGGGTTTTTGTTTCTTCTTCCCACTGACGTTTAGCAGTTTCCAATTGTTCCAGAAGCTGCTTTTCAGAGTCACGAAGTTTTGCCGCCTCTTCATATTTCTGACTTCTGACGACTCTGTTCTTTTCACTCTTAATTTCCTGAACCTTATTTTCAAGGTCCAAAATATTTTTTGGAACATGAATGTTTGTGATGTGAACACGTGAACCTGATTCATCTAAAGCATCTATTGCTTTATCCGGCAAAAAGCGGTCAGTAATATAACGGGAGGTAAGCGCTACGCAAGCTTTTATGGCTTCCGGAGTATAGTTTACATTGTGGTGTTCTTCATAACGCTCCTTAATGTTATTGAGGATTTCAATAGATTCATCCACAGAAGCAGGTTCTATAAGGACACGCTGGAACCTTCTGTCTAAAGCGCCATCTTTTTCAATATACTGACGGTATTCATCAAGAGTAGTAGCACCAATACATTGTATTTCTCCTCGGGCAAGTGCAGGTTTGAACATATTCGAAGCATCCAGTGATCCGGAAGCGCCGCCGGCACCAATGATGGTATGAATTTCATCAATAAACAAAATAACATCAGGAGATTTTTCCAATTCATTCATAACAGCTTTCATTCTTTCCTCAAACTGACCGCGGTATTTGGTACCTGCAACCAGAGAAGCCAGATCAAGCGTTACGATACGTTTATTAAAAAGAACTCTAGAAACTTTACGTTGAACAATACGAAGAGCAAGTCCTTCAGCAATTGCTGATTTACCAACTCCGGGTTCTCCGATAAGAATGGGGTTATTTTTTTTCCTTCGGGAAAGAATTTGAGAAACCCTTTCG
>JAYURB010000350.1:0-3135 GCA_043756425.1 Bacteroidota bacterium | reverse complement strand
TTGTTAAATTGAAAATCCATTTTAATAATAAAATTGTTTTTTAAATCTCTTATTGAAAAGTATATTATTATCTAACCAAACACAAGCACAAAAACATATGAAAAAAAAATTACAATCTGAATCGTTAAAGCTGAAATATCGAATTGGTATTTTTGTCTATTTTTATTTTCTAACCTGCATTAATAACATTACCCATGGGCAGGCTCTATATGGTAATCCGGGTTGCGACGTTACCACTACCAATGTTGTAACATTAAATCCGACTGCAGCATGGCAAACTGTAAGCGATGCAAACGATGGATTAAACGCTTGTAAATGGTATAAAATAACAATGATTGCCGGTCATAAATATACATTTAAAACGGGTTGTGGCAATGGCGCAAGTTGTGCAGGAAATTCGTGGCTGGATTTGGTTGGTTCATTAGGAAATAATGTTTTAACTGCTAATGATGATGCAAATTGCGGTGATCCGAATCCTTCAAGTTCAGAATTGGTTTTTATTCCGTTAACGAATGATGATTACTATTTGGTTGTTGAAGAATATTCTTTTGGTTCTATGGCATATACATTAGCCTATAATGTAGAGGATTGCAATGTCCTTTCAGATTTTACTTACTCTGTAAATGGTAATAATGTAACTTTCACAGATGCCTCAACCGGATCCGGTATTCCTGCCACATCATGGAATTGGGATTTTGGCGATGGAGGTACTAATAATACCGGGACTCCCCCGGTGCATAATTATATATGTGCAGGTGATAAGCAGGTAACTCTAATCACCTCTGATAATAATGGATGTGTTTCTTCAAAATCATATACAATAAATATATCAGGTGGAGTTTCCGCTTCATTCACTTCTGTCGTTGATAGTAATAATGTTCAATTTACTAATACTTCCCAACCTGTAGGCAGTATTGTTTCTTACAATTGGGATTTTGGGGATGGAACTTCATCTTCTGCTCCAAGTCCGTTGACGACTTTTTCCTGCTCCGGAGCTCATAATATCCGCCTTATTACAACAGATAATAATGGATGCAAGGATACTACCTATGGTCAGATTTACACAACAGGGGCCCCACAAGCTGATTTTACTGTTGAGTCAATTGCCGGACCAAATATAACTTTCAAGGATTTATCTCATCATGGCGCTAACCAAACATTGACTTACTTATGGAATTTTGATGATGGTACTCCCTCTTCTACACAGCAAAATCCTAGTCACTCGTATGCTTGTTCCGGTGGTTACTTTGTAACCCTGAAGGTAACCCAAGGATTATGTACAAATGAGACCGGAAAGTATATTCAAGTTCATGGTTCATTGTCTCCTTCTTTTAAATATTCAGGTACTGGAACTACTTTAAGCTTTATTGACATTTCAACCTCTACAACTCCAATCACAGGAGTTAGCTGGGATTTTGGTGACGGAACCGGTGTTTTTCATGGTACCCCAACTCAAAACCATACTTTCACATGTGCGGGTAACCAATATGTAACTCTTACATGTACAACAGCTACATGTACTACTTCTGTTTGGCAAGATATTCAGGTTACCGGCGATCCCAAAGCCAATTTTATATATACTATTGGCCCTGGACCAACAACGATAAATTTAACCAGCACTTCAGTAGGGACATCTCTAACTTACTATTGGTCTGTTTATGAAAATAATTATCCAAAGGGTTCATACACCTATGATACTTACAATACACCAACTGTAACACATAATTTTCATTGCGGAGGTGAAAAATATGTTTCTTTAGAAGTAAGAAATCTACTTGGTTGTATTGATAATACTTTTCAAATTATTCAAATTACGGGTGATCCAAATCCCGATTTTAACGCTACTCCACAAGTTGGTAACCCTAATCAAATTAATTTCAGTAATGGAACTACCGGAACTACTAACCCCAATTTAACCAAATGGTCTTTTGGTGATGGACAAAATTCTAATCAATCGGCTCCTTTTCATAACTATACCTGCCCCGGTTTGTACACTGTAACATTGGAGGTCGAAGGATTAACTAATCAATGTGTTGTAACTAAACAAAAGGACATTTATATAAATGGTTCCCCGAAGAGCAATTTTACATATTCAGCCGGACCCGGAGATACAATTCATTTCCAAAATACCTCTATTGGAACAAGTCTTAAATACCAATGGGATTTTGGTGATGGTTTTTCAGATACGATTCAGAATCCCGCTCATAGCTATGAGTGTGGTGGAAAAAAGTATGTTTCATTAACTGTATTTTCTTCTTCCGGAACTTGCCAATCTGATACAACGATACTTATAGATGTATTAAAGAGTCCTCATGCAAGTTATTCCTTTGATGTAAATGGGAATACAATAAATTTTCATAATACTTCAATGGGAGTTTTAACTCAAACATATTGGTCTTTTTGGAACGATGATTATTCGTATTATGATTGGTCAAGTTTGCCAAGCCCCTCCAAAACAATAACTGCTTGTGGAAAAATCAACATAGAATTTTATGTATCTAATGGAGCAGGATGTTATGATGAAATTTATTATGATACATTATCGTTACCATACACTTCCGTAACTACTTCTAACGATACCCTTCATGCATCAGCTAACGGTGTAACTTATCAATGGATTAACTGCAATAACAATCAACCGATTGCCGGAGCAACCAATCAAACATATCATCCTGTCGCAAGTGGGAATTATTCTGTTATTATTACTACAGGAACCGGACCCAATGTTTGTTCTGATACCTCTGTATGTGTAAATATCGTATCAATAGCTAGCCCCGGAACAATTACGGGTGTCGCAAATACTTGTCAGGGACAAACTGGTGTCATTTATTCAGTATCCGCTATTAGCAATGCAACCGGTTATGTCTGGACACTGCCTTCCGGAGCTACAATTACCGCAGGCTCTAATACCAATTCAATAACTGTAAGTTTTTCCGGCGCAGCAACATCCGGAAATGTGACTGTTAAAGGAACCAATGGCGGTTTCACCGGACCGGTATCTACTTTTGCTGTTACTGTTGCTCCTTCCGTTGCTAATGCCGGAACAATTACCGGTCCAACTAGTATAACTCAAGGTCAAACAGGAATAACTTACACTGTGCCTGCAATTGCTAATGCTACCGGCTATATTTGGAC
>JAYURB010000349.1:0-7432 GCA_043756425.1 Bacteroidota bacterium | reverse complement strand
CTACCATCAGATTCACCACATTCCGGATTTTTCGTTGAAAATAATATTTCAATTGATTCAGGGTCATCAAGTACGGCGGTTTTTACAATACTACATCCCATGCTATCAGAGATTATACAAGTGTAAGTACCCTTTGATAAAATTGGTGGTGTTTCTGACAAAGTACCATATCCATTTGACCAAAAATACGAATACGGTGATTGTCCGCCGATAACATTTACGGATGCCATTCCATCATTTCCTTCGTGGCATGAAATTGCTTTCAGTAAAATAGTTGCTGATAAGTTACATTGGGCCAAAACGATGTTATTGCTAAATAAAATAAAAAAAGACCCTACCCAAATACGAGCCATCATCTTGTTTATAATCTATAAAAAAGTATAAATCAAATTTAATAAAAATTATTAAACCGTCAAATTAATATTCTCCGCTTTCCCGAAATCGATAGTAATCGGCTTGCTCAATTTATAACCATAGAACAAAAAGTTGCTTAAACAATCAATTCCGCTTACAAAAGAAAGAGAAAATGTGAAATTTGAACGAAACAACTAAATCACGCTTGAGGCGCCCAGCTTTGAAAAGCATGAGGCGTGCTTAATTATAAATCAACTTAAAGTCCAATTTATTTATAAGCTTCCTGTAATTTTTTTTCAGGTCTCTGTCGACGGCTTTGATGTCTTTATACTCCTGGAATTTTTGCATGAGCAGCATGTCAAAAACAGAGCTTTCGAGGAAGTCAATGTCGGTGCGGAAACCGCAGACGCAAAGTGCTTGAGTTGTTTCGAGAAACTGGCGAACTGTTTTTTCGTCTGTAGCTAGGGTGTTGCAGCTTCCGAAGTGAATAATTTTATTGACGCAAGAGCCGTTTAAAATTTCAGCGAGTTCGGTTAGTGCAAGATCTTCATCACCGATTTCAATTGTTTCGGGATGGCCGTGAAAAGCGAGGTAGCAAATGGAGTAATCGTTATACCTCCGCTGCTTCCACATCGATAAATAGTAAATGAGGTTTTCTTTCGTGCCGCAATTTTTATGAATGTAATTGATATTGCAATTGGCACGCAGAAATTCAAGCGCTGCCCCTACGCTCGATTTTTTTCGGAGATCGTTTTCCCAATCTCCTTCAAGGCAAAATACATGTTTGGTGAAATTTTTGGCTATACGCATAGCACACGCTACTTTCTTATTAATTATTGGTTATTAATTCTTTTCTGCAACAACGAAATCCGGTTTTCTTTTTTCCATAAAGGCTTTAACTCCTTCTTTAAAGTCCTGCGTTCCGAAACACCTGCCAAACTCATCGATTTCGAATTGGAAACCATCAACACCATCTTTATAAAATGCATTGACACAACGAATCACTGAACGTATTGCCTGAGGAGATTGAGCCATAATCTTATTCATTAATTCCCTGCATTTATCCATGAGGTGCTCAGGAGTAGTAACGTAATTCACAAGACGGTATTGCAATGCTTCTTCTGCACCTATCATATCAGCCGTCATTAATAATTCAAGCGCTTTGGATTTACCGATTAATTGGACAAGCCTTTGCGTTCCTGCATAACCGGGTATGACACCAAGTTTTACTTCAGGTTGACCGAATTTTGCATTGGATGATGCAACTCTCAGGTGACAACTCATGGCCAGTTCACATCCTCCGCCTAAAGCAAAGCCATTGACTGCAGCAATAACAGGCTTGGAGCAATTTTCTATAGAATCGAAAACTTTATGACCATCGGCACTGAGTTTCTTGGCTTCTTCCGTCGAATAGGAAGAAAATTCAGAAATATCAGCTCCTGCTACAAAGGCTTTTTCACCGCTGCCGGTTAAAATGATGCCTCTGACCTTTGAATCGGATTCTGCTTCTTTAATAGCACGACCGATATCCTGTATGGTCTGATAATTCAGCGCATTTAATTTGTCGGGACGATTCACCGTAATTGTAAATATTCCGTTTTCCGAATGGGTGATAATGTTTGACATAGTTTTGGTATTATTGATTTACGCGCCTCCGCTTGTTTACTTCTTCTGTTATGTAGTTAACGATCTCTTTTGTTTCTGTTCCCGGAGAGAAGAGTTTTCCGACTCCAAGTTCCTGTAGTTTTTTCATGTCACTTTCAGGGATAATTCCTCCGCCTGTAAGTAATACATCTTCCAGGCCTTTTTCTTTCATCAGCTTCATGAGCTTCGGGAATACAGTCATATGTGCGCCGGAAAGGATACTTACACCAATTGCATCTACGTCTTCCTGCACTGCTGCATTGGCAACCATTTCCGGTGTTTGTCTAAGGCCTGTATAGATAACCTCCATTCCGGCATCGCGAAGAAAAGCAGCTATTACTCTTGCACCCCGATCGTGTCCGTCAAGGCCAACTTTTGCAATTAATATCCGAATGGGTCTTTTCATAAATGATATTATAAATTATGGAATGTGTAAATATTGATAATTTATTTTGATTTAATGATCATTAAAAGATGTATATTTAATGATGAATTCTCTTATCGGGAAGATGGTGCATTTCTTAATCCGACTTGATTGTACTTAGTAAAGAGATGTTTTGTTTTGGGAATCTTTAATACAAATATAACCAATCTAAAGGTCATTCACCGGCAACAGGAAGGCTGACAAAGAAGCTTGAACCTTTTTCATAAGTACTTGTAAACCAAATTTTTCCATTTAATTCCTGAACAATATTCCTGACAATTGCCAAACCAAGCCCCATTCCACTCGATTTTGTTGTGAAGTTGGGAGTAAAAATTTTATCTCTTTGATTTTCAGGAATTCCGATTCCATTATCTCTGATTTCGACGGTGAGGCGATCAACGTTCTGCGCAAAGAAAATGTCTATTCTTCCGCTTCTATCGGGCGGTATAGACTGCACGGCATTTTTAAGAAGGTTAGAAAAGATGCGTATAAGCTGGTCTTTATCGGCAATGACGTTACGGGCATTTTCTTTATGCAGACTAATTTCAACACCTTCATTATATAAATCTGCAACCTGCTGAAGGATTTCTTTTATGTCTAGAACAACTGGAACAGGCTGAGGCATTTTTGCAAAACTTGAAAAGGCTGTAGCAATATTCGACAGCGTATCGATTTGCTGAAGCAGCGTAGTGGTAATTCGTTCCACCAATGCTTCATCGTGTGCTTTATCTTTGAAAGCCCTTAAAAGATGCTGCACGGAAAGCTTCATCGGCGTGAGCGGATTTTTTATCTCATGCGCTACCTGACGGGCCATTTCTCTCCAGGCGCTTTCTCTTTCACTTCTGGCAAGCTTCTCTGTACTTACAGCCAATTCATCTATCATCCTGTTATATTCCTGAACCAACTGACCGATTTCATCCTTTTCGGCATAGGTGATTTTTTCATTCGTAAATCCAAGTCTGATACCCGACAATTTTTGCTGTAACAATAAAAGCGGCTTGGTAATTAATGAAGAAATAAATATGGTAACGAATACGGTAATAGCAAAAAGCAAAACGTAAATGTTTACCAGTGCCGAAAGGAAAATAGAAACTTCTTTATTAAGTTCATTCTGCTTTTCAAAATAAGGCACATTCAGGTATGCTGCTATATTTCCTTTTCTATCTGTAACAGGAGCATAAGCAGAAATATATTTTAGTCGCCCGGCATTTTCAGGATGAATAAATTGTGTAAGCCCTTTTTCTCTGATGTTTAGGAAAGCAGCCTGATTCATCCGGTCTGATACAATACCCATATCGGTAATTTTAGGCTGAGAAGTAAATTCCAGTTTTCCATCCCGGTTATAAATATTGAAATCAATGTTGGTATTGCTGGCCAGTCTGTTCAGCAAAGCACTGTTTTCCTGGATAATGCTATTTCCATTATCGGCAAAAGAATTTAGATTATCGCTAACCATGAACCACAAAGCATTTACCTGGTCGCTGATGCTTTTGCGCTGGTCGTTTTGATATTTAGTATTGATATAATAGATAGTTCCGAAACCCACCATGACAAGCGTCAATATGACAAGCATAATAACAGAAGCCTGCACGCGACGGGTTAAATTCCAATTCCATCCTTTTTGGTCACCGAAGAAAAGTGAAAAAATAAAAATAATAAATGCCAATACACTCATAAAAGAAAACATCCAGGAAAACAATGTAAGGAGGTTAAAAAAACTTCCTTCCGGTCTGCTTACAACAATGAAAGTGTCAGGGCTAAGGCGGTGAATTAAATGACTGTAATTATTGATTGATAAAAATGAATAATCTTCATTCTTAATGGAGAATTCTTTTCCGGTTAGCGGATAAATATAATTGCCGAATTCATAAACAAGTCCTTGTCCGGAATAACGGGCTATGGAATATTCTGCCGAAGGCTGATTTTCCTGGCGACCGCTGAGCAATAATTCAGGAAATCCTTTGGCGGAACGAAGAAAGCGGGCATTCATTTGCATGACAAGCGTCCTGTTATTTTCATTTCCCGGCAATGGAATAATTGCCAGATAAGAAGAACCGCTTGTTTCATTATTCAGATAATACAGCTTATTACTTGTCGTTGACTTTCCGCTTCCGGCAAGTAATTTGAAATTAAGCAGCTCCGGTTCAGGGCCGTTTTCGTAATCTTCAAAAACCTCCGCTTTAATTTCAAACTTGGACATATAACCACCAAAATATTTTTGTCCCAAAAAAGCATTAAGTGCTTCAGTGGTATTTTTGCTTTTGTTTATTATGGATTGAATGACGGTGTCCTTCGAAATTTTATTTTCCTGTTCGTGGAAAAGATATTCAGCAATATGATCCTGACGCATTTCAACTTTCTGTGCAAGAAGTTTTCTGGTTTCCTGTTCTTTCTTTTGATTGAGTATTCCCAGCGAAACAGTTGCATACAAAGCGAAGATTGAAATTCCCAATAAAGTATTGCGTACCGTAAGTTCGAAGGCAGTGAAGCGTTTCAAAAACGCTGCAGTAATGTATAGCAAACAAAGAAGCAGTAAAGCAATAGCAGTAAATCCAAGAAAACTAAAACGGTTCACTTCATCGGTACTGCTTAATTCAAAAGAAATTTTCGAATTAAAAACCAATCCATTTATGAATGAATGAATACTTAAAGCGGAAAGCACCCAGATTACAAATAGTATTTGTCTGTCAAATTTGAAGGGCCTGGAATATTGGTATAGGCTAATAGCAAAGACAAGTAACAAGGCTGCATTGAGCAGCATATCGCCGAGAGAATTAAAATAAAAAGAAGAAGCGTAATGAACGGGACTAAAAATATCGTGATTGTAAAGATCGCCCGGTATTTTAAAATAAACCATAAGTGATCTAAGGCCAATAACAAATAAAATAAAGCTACATGTTCTGAAAAGAGAAATGGAGGAAGACCCTGTAAAAAGGTAAATAGCCATCAACAGACAAAGAGCACAAAAAACGTAAAGTGAAATAATCCATACAGGAGTGGCATAAACAGCATCCGGGTCCTGCTTTAAAACCAACGTTCCATTGTTTTCAGGAATATGAAACGCTAATCCGGAATCAGCTGCAGAAAAACCTTCAAGTCCTAATGCAGGATTAAAATTATTAACGAGATACTTATTTTCATATTCATAACCATGCCTTAGAAGAATAAGACCAATGCATTTTCTTTCACCGGAATCTATTCTGCACGATAAAAAAACACCGTTGGGGATTTTAAGAAGTTGTCCATCCTGAACAGCTGCTAACTGATCTTCCGAAATGGAAGGTTCGTTATCAGACCAATAGTTTAGTAAGCTATCCTGAAAAACATAATAACTGAATCCTTTTTGATTCTGTGCTATATTTAAAAAAAAATTGTTCAACTCAGCCTCACCTTTCAGCGTGTTGATTTTTTTAAGCTCAGCAAACATTTCCTGTCTGAATACAACAAGTTTTTTTTCTGCTTCACCAATACGGTATTCGGCATTTTTGTTTTCGTTTCGGGGAATGGTGTTTATGAATAATACAACGAGTGCTGCACTTAAAAGGAGCACAAAAGCAGAAGCAGAAGCAGAAGCATTTTTTCTTAATCGATTCAATTTTGAAATTTAAACAGAAAGAGCATAAAGTTATTTTGGCAATAAAGAAATTACTTTTTCAACCACATTAGAGAAAAAAGTATATTCAAGGGAATGAATTTTTTCGGCAAGAGTAGAAGGTGTATCCTCCTTGTTTACATGACAAGCTGCCTGAAAGATAATTTCTCCCTCATCAAATTTTTCATTCACCTTATGTATGGTAATTCCTGAAATAATTGCGCCAGATTGAATAACAGCTTCATGTACCTTGCTTCCATAAAAACCCTTACCGCCGTATAAAGGAAGTAAAGCAGGATGAATATTCACTATTCGGTTTTTATATTCCCGGATAATGTTTCCCGGAATTAAAAGAAGAAATCCTGCCAAAACGATAAAATCAATTTTATTTTTTGATAACGTTTGTAAAATATCGTCTCCCTTTTTAAATTGATTGTTAGAAAAGACCTCACATTTTACATTAAGTCCTTGGGCACGATTGATTACCCCTGCCTCTTTGTTATTAGTAAGAATAAGCTCAACCGTGGCTATATGGCTATTAACAAAGTGTTTTACAAGCTTTTCAGCATTGGTACCGGACCCGGAGGCAAAAACAGCAATCCTTATCATAAGCGCAAAAATAGCTTTATTCTGTTTAATGTTTTTTTAACAATTAATAAACATATGACTGTTTTTACTTTCTTTACCGAACGAAAATACACAACAATTCCTAACTATGTCAATGTCTCTTAACCCCATCCTGCAGTATTTTGTTCCTAAAGACAGAAAATTTTATCCACTTTTTGAACAGGCTTCTGCCAACCTGCTAGCCATTAGTAATGTGCTTGTAGATCTTATGGTTGCACCAACTCCGGAAAAAAGAATGCCTCTGGTAAGGCAGATTGAAAAACTGGAACACGTCGGCGATGAAATAACACACCAGATTTTTCAGGAGATAAGTATAACATTCATTACACCTTTTGACAGGGAAGATATACAAAGATTAGCATCTGTACTGGATGATGTCATCGACTATATACACGGTTCAGCAAAACGCATAGAGCTTTATAAGTTGGATCCTATCCATCCATCCATGATCAAACTTTCTGAACTTATTCAACAATGTGCTATTGAACTCCATTCAGCAATTTCATCCCTTCGCGGCATGAAGAACATGAATAAACTGCGAGAGTCGCTGGTAAAGGTGAACAGTATAGAAAACCATGCAGATGATATTTTCGATAATGCAGTAGCCCGTTTATTTGAAGAAGAAAAAGATGCTATTCAGATCATCAAGGTAAAAGAAATTCTTTCTGCTCTGGAAACAGCAACCGATAAATGTGAAGATGTAGCCAATGTTCTCGAATCAGTGATCATCAAACTATCATAATACAAAAGCGTTTATGGAATTTCTTTATGTGATCATTATTCTGGCATTA
>JAYURB010000348.1:0-3140 GCA_043756425.1 Bacteroidota bacterium | reverse complement strand
TCTGATTCTATAGGGATCAATAACTATGAAAAATTTCCGGTTATATCTCCAAAAAGTAATCAGAGTAATAACTATAGTAAGCATCTAAGTAACCACTAATTTTAAAAGTCTCAGAAGTTTTCTTTTCAAGTGTATTTAAAAGTAGAGAATCATTTTGTTGAGAAAAAGTAACGGAGCAACCGGCTAGGTTTCCTAAAAGAAAAGCAGAAAGAAATACTCTTTGAATTAGATATCTTTTCATAAACTTTGATTATTATTGTCAAAAGCAAACGTAGTAAGTTTTGCTTAAAAAAGAAATTTTTATTTTAGAAATAGTATTTTCTCCTTAATTTCTCTAAAACCTGATCTTTATTCAAAAGAGCCTTTATTTTTCATGTCCTTTTAAGTCGATAAAACCCCGAGTCGAATGTGTGTTTAGAAAATAATTAATGCGGAATTATTTTCAGAAAAGCTTATGTTTAGAGCAAGAGGGACAAAATTATTTTATGTTTTTAAATTTATTCTATATAAAAAAAATTCGAGAAGTTAATCATCGCTGAACAATAATCTTTTTAGTAGTCTGTGATTTTTCATTATTAATCTTAAGAAAATAAATACCACTAGCAAGTTGAGAGGTTGAAAAGGAATTATCAATAAATTTGTTGGAGACTGCTACTTTTCCGTAGAGTATTTTATGTCCGGTAATATTTAAAAGTGAAATCGAATAGCTTCCGTTATCTTTAACTTCGCCTGATATAGTCAATGTCCCGTTTGCTGGATTATTAAATACGTTAAGTTGCTCCAATGTTGTTAGAAGTGCCACATTGGTAGACTGTATAATGATGAAATTCTTTGAACAGGTTATTCCATTATAGGTGGCCCGAAAAATATAGTTGCCCGCAATAGTTGGTAAAAGTTTACTGAACCCGTATTTTAATGATTTGTTGTTAGCTGCACTGGTGTAGGTAAAGCTTGAAAAGGTAGATCCGTTAGGATTAAGGATTTTACAATCTGCTGTCATTCCCGCTACATCGTCACGTAAAAAAATATAAAATTTTGCATAACCGGGACTAAGTCCTGCTCCTTGAAATGGAATAGCAAATGTATCAGCCTCATTATTTACTTCAGTTATCGGACAGCTGTTTAATGGAATATCAGTAGTATTGATTGATACTTTTATTAAAGCCGGATTTGTGTGAGGTTTCTGAACATTCCACCAGGAAGAATTATTTAGGGTATTACAATTCCCGGAAAATGGATCGATGTATGTTGTATTTGTATTTCCTGTCCATACTTCAAAATGAAGATGAGGCCCGGAAGAGCTTCCTGAACTTCCGACAACACCTAAATATTCTCCGGCAACAACCGTTTGACCTACAATTTTTGCAGTAAGCGAATTGCTCTTCATGTGCCAGTATAATGCCTGAGATCCATCGGCATGCTGAATAATAATTGAATTGGCTGTTAAAGTATTTGAGGAACAGTTTCTGTCAAAATTTCCATCTGCTTTTTGTATGATTGTTCCGGGTGCTGCAGCAATTACTTCTACCTGATTATTGTCCATTTTATAGAAGCCAAACGGCCAGGCGGCAATATCTGTTCCATGGTGAGCGTCGTATGTGTTACTGCCACAATCGTAATCCATAATAGTAATTGAATTCGTATCCTGATCAACATAAGCTCCTATAAAGTAGAAGTCACAATCGTAAAAACCGGAAGCAGCACGTATTGGCCAATTCAAAAGGGTAGGAGGTGATTGACTTCTATCGATGTTTGTTAAACCAAGAGATGTGATATTTTCTTTACATTGTTTATCAATGGCTCTGTAGTCCTCTGATGTTATGCATGAATTAAAATTGGAATTGGTTTCTACTGAATAGCCAAATTTTATTTCATGTGAATTAGCTATATCGTTTTGTGAAAACAGATTGACTGAAAAAGAAATAAAAAATAAAATTATAAGAATGGAAGATTTATTTTGCATACGTAAATATGCAAATAATAGAATCCGGGAAACGCAAATTAACTTTGCCTTTTCAACTGCTAAAAATGGCACAATGTTGATAACAATTAATTGAAAATGTTGAAATTCGGATATCGAAAATGAAAGCGTAAACGTAAACGAATATCAGGACTATGATTTGTATTTTTACGATATAGGGCAAAATAAAAATTAATAGCTATGTTTACCTCTCGTCCATCCGTATTTTGCTAAATACATTTCTCCTGAATCAATGGCTCCGGCTTCAATTTCAGTTCCCATAGAGTCATTCCATCTGTTCAAAAATCCAAAGAGAGCAATAACACCAAGAATTTCTACAATATCACCTTCACTCCAATGTAAACGCAATTTTTCTGCAATTGTATCGTCCACAGCATTCGGAATGGTAGAGCTTACCCAGGCAAACTCCAAAGCAATTCTCTCGGCTTCTGAAAATGCAGGATGCGTCTTAAACTCCCAAATATTTTCCATTTTTTCAGCTTCAGCCCCATACCTCTCAGCGGCCCGAATTGTATGCGCCTGACAATATTTGCAGCCTGCAACATTGCTGCTTATATAGCCAATAAGTCTCTTTAATGAACTGGTTACATTACCATTGTTCTTCATTACTGCTTTATTTAGTTCGATAAATGCATAAGCAATATGAAGTCTGTGATACATTGTCTTCACGCTGTTTGGACAAAAGCCCAATGTTTCATTAAAAAATTGAATGAGTTCATTAAACGCTTTGTCGTCATTCTCCATAGTGGGAAGCACTAGTGGTCTTTTCATGTATTACTAATATTTTAATTTTTCTTTCATTTCAATTGACGGTAAATCTTTTTTGTATTGTTCTATATCCCAATTGATGTCCCACATTTTAACATAATCTTTCAAGGGTTGTAAGCCAACTTCAGCGCGTCTTTTGTCAACGTTATCCGGATCTTCTAAAGGAGATATGTAATAAATTTTTGCCTGTTCGTCTCTTTCAATCTGGCTTCCGTAAATTTGTTTTTTGCCTTGCCTTAGATTCATTCTATCCTGAAGCAGAGCAAAACTACTTTTTTTTATTTTGCCGGAATTAACTGCTTCTCGCATCATGGGGAAATATTTCTCTTGTGTTTTTAAATCGGCGTGTTGTATTACAAGAAATAAAGCGGAATTGCCTTGCATACCAATG
>JAYURB010000347.1:0-3148 GCA_043756425.1 Bacteroidota bacterium | reverse complement strand
GAGTTGGAATGGCAACACACGGACAGCACAACCGTCTTCGTGCTCCGGGATCACGCGGTGCGTCTTCGTATCCATCTCGTGTATTAAAAGGAATGCGTACAGCAGGACACATGGGTGCGGTTCGCGTTAAAATTCAAAACCTTCAAGTGGTTAAAGTTCTTACTGAGCAGAATCTTATAGTTATTAAAGGAGCTGTTCCCGGTCATATTGGTTCATACGTAATAGTGGAGAAATAAAAATGGAAGTAACAATCATGAATACTGCCGGTAAAGAGACCGGTAAAAAAGTTAAGTTAAGTGCTGATATTTTCGGCATTGAGCCTAACGACCATGCCATCTATCTTGATGTTAAGCAATTTCTGGCGAATCAACGTCAGGGTACACATAAATCAAAGGAGCGTGCAGAAATACACCGTACAACAAAGAAGCTTAAGCGCCAAAAAGGTACCGGTGGTGCACGTGCAGGTTCTATGAAGTCGCCTTTGTTTGTGGGTGGTGGACGTATATTTGGACCTCGTCCGCGCGACTACTCTTTCAAACTGAATAAGAAATTAAAACACCTGGCGTGTTTATCGGCTTTGACTTACAAAGCAAAAGACAAAAGCATTATGGTGATTGAAAACTTTGCAATCAGTCAGCCTAAAACAAAGGATTATTCAGCAATTCTTGATAACCTTAATATTGCAGATAAGAAAGTACTCATGGTACTTCCTCAACACGATAAAAATATCTATTTATCTTCTCGTAATCTTGAGGGTAATAAATTAACCACAGCTTCTGAACTAAACACATACGATGTGCTTAATGCACAATTGCTTGTTTTAGCAGAAGGTTCCGTATCCGTATTAGAAAACAGATTCTTAGCAAAATGATCGTTCTGAAACAACCCCTAATTACTGAGAAGATGTCCAAAGCCGGAGAAAAGCTGGGACATTACGGATTTATTGTTGACTACAAAGCCAACAAAATCCAGATCAGACAAGCCATTGAAAAAATGTACAGTGTTACGGTTGACCGTGTGAATACTATGCGTATTCCCGGAAAAATCCGTACACGCTATACAAAAAATGGTGTATCAAAAGGCTCTACAGGTGCTTATAAAAAGGCAGTAGTAACCTTGAAAAAAGGTGAAACAATTGATTTCTACAGTAACATTTAATTGAAGAAAAAATGGCAGTAAAGAAACTTCGTCCGATTACTCCGAGCCAGCGACATACCATCGTTGACTCGTATGACGATATTACAACTTCAACACCGGAACCTACTCTTCTTGTCACCAAGAAACGTTCAGGCGGAAGGAATGCAGATGGAAAAATGACCATGCGTTATATTGGCGGTGGTCACAAGCAGAAATACCGGATAATTGATTTCAAACGTGAAAAATTCGGCATTGAAGGAATTGTAAAAACGATTGAATACGATCCAAACCGTACAGCGCGTATTGCTCTTGTCTTCTATAAAGACGGAGAGAAACGTTATATCGTTGCTCCAAACGGATTAAAGGTTGGACAAAAAATTATGTCGGGAGATAAAGCAACACCGGAAATCGGAAACACTTTATACCTGAAGGATATTCCTCTTGGAACACTGATTCACAATATTGAAATGCGTCCGGGTCAGGGTGCGGAGATTGCGCGTAGTGCAGGTGCTTATGCACAGCTTGCTGCTCGTGATGGAAAATATGCCGTTCTCAAAATGCCATCCGGTGAAACCCGCATGATATTGATTACCTGTTTGGCTACTATTGGAACTGTTTCCAATGCAGATCATAATCAGGAGACGCTGGGTAAAGCAGGCCGTAAGAGATGGATGGGTCGTCGTCCGCGTGTAAGAGGAGTTGCCATGAATCCGGTTGATCACCCTATGGGTGGAGGAGAAGGGCGTGCTTCCGGAGGACATCCGCGTTCACGTAAAGGTTTGCTTGCAAAAGGATATAAGACTCGTAAGAATAAGACTACGGATAAATATATAATTGAAAGAAGGAAAAAATAATTAGTTAATTAATAAAATAAATGGCTCGTTCACTTAAAAAAGGTCCTTACATCGCCCATCATCTGCAGAAGAAAGCTGATAAGATGATTGAAAGCAAAAAGAAGACTGTAATCAAAACCTGGTCACGCAGTTCTATGATTTCTCCGGAATTCGTGGGACAGACCTTTGCAGTGCATAATGGCAATAAATTCATTCCGGTGTATGTCACCGAAAATATGGTTGGTCACAAGCTTGGAGAATTTGCTCCTACACGTACCTTCCGTGGTCATAGTGGTAATAAAACTGATAAATAAATAAGTTAATCATGGGAGTCAGAAAAAGATTAGCTGCAGAACAGCGAAAAGAAAAGTTAAAGACAACAGCAATTGCCCGTAATGTAGCTGTGCCTACTTCACCTCGTAAAACAAGAGTTGTAGCAGACCTGGTTCGCGGCAAAGAAGTTATGCTTGCATTAAATATATTACGTTACAATGCAAAAGCTCCTGCAGCACGTCTGGAGAAGCTTGTTCAGACTGCCATCAACAATTGGGAATCTAAAACAGGAGAGAAGATTGACGAAGGAACAGTTTACATCAAAACACTTGCAGTTGACAGTGGAAGGATGTTAAAGCGTCTTCGTCCTGCACCGCAGGGACGCGGGAACCGAATCCGCAAACGTTCGAACCATGTAACTGTCATTTTGGATAGTATAGCGAACAGGAATACAAATGTAGAAGCAGTTGCTGAAACAGAAACAGAAAAATAAACTCTAAAAACCTTCTTCGCAGCGTAAAGCGATAAATAAAAATACAATGGGACAAAAAGCAAATGCAATAGGCAACAGGCTCGGTATCATCAGAGGTTGGGATTCCAACTGGTATGGAGGAAAAAACTATGCCGATAAACTGGTGGAAGACGATAAGATTCGTAAGTATCTTATGGCCCGTCTGATTAAAGGCGGAGTTTCCAAGATTGTCATAGAGCGTACACTGAAGCTTGTTACTGTAACTGTTCATACTGCTCGTCCGGGTATTGTTATCGGCAAAGGCGGACAGGAAGTTGATAAATTAAAAGAAGAGCTTAAAAAGCTTACAAAAAAGGATGTGCAGATTAACATCTTTGAAATAAAGCGTCCTGAGCTGGATGCACAGTTGGTTGGAGATGGCATTGCCCGTCAG
>JAYURB010000346.1:0-3157 GCA_043756425.1 Bacteroidota bacterium | reverse complement strand
TACAGTTCGGGGTATTGGAGACCGATACGTAAAAACATCGATAAACGGATCTGTAATCCCAACCCTTGATCCTTTTACTAATAATATTAAACTTGATTTATTTCCATCCACGCTGATTGATAATATAATTATTACCAAGACCGCAAGTCCGGATTTACCGGGTGATTGGTCCGGAGCTTATCTATCTGTTGAAACCAAAGACTATCCCGAGAATTTTTCCGTAAATGTTGAAACTTCTTTAGGCTATAATAATCAATCAACCTTTAAAGATGTCATATCTTCTCAGCATAGTTCCACCGATTGGATAGGCTATGATAATGGTTTGAGAAACAGAAGCCATGGAGAATTTGTTTCTGCAATTATTAATCCCGGGCAATACCAGGAATTTGTAGCATTGGGCTTGGGATCTTATTATAGTTCTTTAGGTGTAAACGAAAATAACTGGGGACAGGGTACAAATACAGGGGAAACATACTTTAAGCTAGGTCTTATTCAACTAGGATTATTAGCTCCCGGTCTTATCGACGACGCTGATGCTATTGCAACAGCAAAAGACGCATACCTGAGTGGTCCATACAAAGCCCAGGCCTTTAGTGTATTAAATTCTAAAGTAGCTGAAATAGGAAAATCCTTTCCGGTAAACTGGAATACCATTAAAAGAAAAGCACCATTAAATTTTAGCCAGTCTTTTAGTATAGGAAATCAAATTAATTTTTTAGGAAAACCCCTGGGTTATCTCGTGGGTTTTAAGTATGGTAGTTCTATTCAATACGATCCCAATGCAAAAGAAAACCGGGAGAGATTTGATGGTGGCTTATCTTCTGCAGTTACACAGGAATTGAGTAAAGAAACAAATGGATGGAATGGTTTGGTAAATTTGTCCTTTAAACCTTCTCCAAATAATAGTTTTTCATTGGTATTTATGCCCAACTTAGTTGGGACGAATAAAGTTAAAAATCCTCTTGATAAAAGAGATGTGTCTACTTATGTCTGGACAAACAGCATGTACTATGAACAAAGACGCCAGTTAGTATATCAGGTTAAATCTGAAAATTATTTTCCCGCTTCGAAAATTAAAATGGAGCTAAATGCATCTTATACAGATGGCAAAAGCAGCGCTCCGGATTTTAAGAATTTACAATATTATGAAGATCCGATTTCGAAAACTTTTCAAATTGGTGGAACAATTGGCGATGGCATTCACCGGTACTATCGCTATTTAAATGATGATCTTTTTGATTCAAGAGTTTCTATCCAAATCCCGCTTTCTTCTAAGCCCGGTATGGATAAGAAAATAAAATTCGGCGGTGGTTATCAGTTTAATAACAAGAAAAGTGATCAGTACGATTATGCTTTGAACTTTGGACCCAATTCTACTTTAGTATTGACCAATAGGGATATTGATAATTTTTTATTGCTAAGTAATTTTGATATACATAATTACACAGATATTTATGGTCATAGCTATAATACCATTGATACCTACTACGTCTTAAATACATCTCCCGCCAATAATACTTTTGGCAAAAGTAAATTATTATCATTTTTTGCAATGACCGATTTAAATCTTTCTTCCAGAATAAGATTTTCAGGCGGAGTAAGATTGGAAAAAGCTGATGTATTAACAGATGTAACCGAATTTGATTCATTGGGCTATGCTAAAAATGATTTAAGAAGATTTTATAATAACGGATATCCTGCAGCTAACCCCGGTAAATTGAATGAAGTCAGTGTTCTCCCAAGTGTAAACTTTGTTTATAAAATAGGAGTAGATGAAGAAGCTCCCATAAACCTGCGTTTGAATTATTATAATACCGTTGCCAGACCAAGTATCAGAGAGTTATCCGATGTAGCAACTTTTGATTACGATCTTAGAAAATTTGTTTTCGGAAATTCTGACCTTAAAATGGTTCAGATAAATAACTACGATGCCAGATTGGAGTATTATTTTAATACAAATGATAATGTGTCATTGAGTACTTTTTATAAGCATTTTAAAAATCATATTGAATTGGTTGAATCGGGTGGTTTTACATGGCAAAATGTAGATAAGTCTAATGTATTGGGAATCGAACTCGAAGCAAAAAAGAAATTAAATAGCCACTTTGATCTTTTAGTAAACTTAACAGTAGTTGATTCGCGCACGAAATATGTTCGAACCAGATTGGAATTTGATGGAGGAGTTAAAACATATATTCCTTTAGATACTGTATCCCGTTCCATGTTTGGTCAGGCACCGTATGTAATAAATTCAATTTTTACATACCGGTCCGACAGTCTGGGTCTTACCTTGGGATTATCGTACAATGTTCAAGGCCCGCGTTTAATTATAGCCTCATCGGTAAAGGAGATTCCAAATGTCTATGAAAGGCCAAGGCATCTTATTGATTTCAAAACGACAAAATCGCTTGGAAAACATTTTAATGTCAGTTTCACAATTAAGGATTTGCTCAATTCCCCTGTTATTAAATCGTATAAACATTCAGATGGATGGAGAACAGATTACGAGCGATATTCCTACGGTACAAATTATCTGGTTAGTGTTTCCTATAAACTTTAAACCGAAAACCTATGTTAAGAATTATATTTAAAACAATATTGTTATCACTACTGCTTCCCATAAATTCATTTGGGCAAATTGAAAATGTAATTGTTGAGACATATTATATTTCCGATGCAAACGATGCAACAGATACCACAGGCGGAATTTTGCCCATTGGTTCAAAAACGTATAGAATTTTTGTTGATATGGCCCCTGGCTCCAGGCTTAAAAAAATATATGGTGATACAAATCATGCTCTTAAATTTTCAAGTACTGCTCCGTTTTTTAACAATAAAGTGGATGGACAGAGTTTTGCTAAAGATTTTAGTAAAACAAGATTACAGGAAAATACTGTTGCATTAGATTCATGGTTAACACTTGGACAAGCAACAAGGGTGGCTGCTAAAACTTATTTCGGAGTTATTAAATCTAATGACTTGAACGGTTCATTTATTGGCGGAGTTAATAACGATGGCGGTAGCTCCGGTATATCCTCCGGTTTATTAGCGAATGCTGATGTTAATGCAGGAGTTCCAATAACTACTGCTGACGGACTTGATACTAGGTCTGATATTCCATCCTCTTGGGCAGATTATGGTTTTATTAATAATGTTT
>JAYURB010000345.1:0-7514 GCA_043756425.1 Bacteroidota bacterium | reverse complement strand
GCATTCCGGTAAATCGTATGCTACAAAGTGAAAGAGAAAAACTTTTACACTTAGAAGATGAATTGCATAAGCGTGTAATCGGACAGGAGGAAGCCATTTCTGCTTTGAGTGATGCTGTCAGGAGAAGTCGTGCCGGTTTGCAGGATAAGCGAAAACCTATAGGTTCATTTATTTTTCTGGGAACTACAGGAGTTGGAAAAACGGAATTGGCAAAAGCACTAGCAGAATTTTTATTCAACGATGAAAACTCCATGACCAGAATTGACATGAGCGAATATCAGGAAAGGCATGCTGTTTCGCGTTTGATTGGTGCACCTCCGGGATACGTTGGCTACGATGAAGGAGGACAATTAACCGAAGCAGTGAGAAGGCGCCCCTACTCTGTTGTTTTGCTGGATGAAATTGAAAAAGCGCATCCTGATGTTTTTAATATTTTACTTCAAGTATTGGATGATGGCCGATTAACAGATAATAAAGGCCGGACAGCGGATTTTAAAAATACGATCATTATCATGACTTCGAATATTGGATCGCACATTATTCAGGAAAGTTTTGATACGATGACGGAATTAAACAGAGAAGAAATTTTAGCCAGTACAAAAAACAAAGTATATGATTTACTGAAAAAGACTATTCGTCCTGAATTCTTAAACCGAATCGATGAAGTTATCATGTTCCAACCTTTAACACGAGAAGAAGTTAAAGAAATTGTAAAAATTCAGTTTAAAGGAATACAAAGCATGCTGCAAGAAAATGAAATAACACTATCAGCATCAGAAGTTGCCATAGACTGGTTATCTCAACTTGGCTTTGATCCGCAGTTTGGCGCCAGGCCATTGAAAAGGGTTATGCAGAAAAAAATACTTAATGAACTTTCTAAACAGATTTTAGCAGGAAAAGTAACTAAAGATGATGTCATTGAATTGGATATAGACAAAAAGAATGAATTTCTTTTTAGGAACTTAAAAAAGGCAGTCACTGTTTAGTTGCTTTTGGTATTAATAATCGTGAATGATTTAGGTCTGAGTGTCAATATAAGCTATATTCAATTAAGTCCTTAATCGTCATTAAAATGTGATTAAATATCCTTAAAAACAATCTGAAAAGGGTATAGATAATTAGTTTGTTTATTGTAGAACTGTTAAAGTATTTCTACTTTTACGGTTCAACAATAAACCTTATGAAAAAACTAATACTTACCTCCCTCCTTTTGCCTTTTTTATTCTTATCTGCTATGTCGCAGACCTACTTGGCTAAACAATGGGATCATACCTTTGGCGGTATTAATGTTGAAACTTTAACAGCCTTAAGACAAACTGCTGACAGTGGTTATATCCTGGGTGGATTTACCAATTCAGACAGCAGCGGAGAAATTTCTCAACACATAAGGGGTGGTTATGACTTTTGGATTGTAAAAACCGATTCAACAGGAAATCTTTCATGGGAAAAAAGATTTGGTGGCAGCCTCACCGATAAATTATTTTCAGTAGAACAAACTTTCGATGGGGGTTATATTCTTGGGGGTTTTGCTGCATCTGACAGCGGTTTTGACATCTCTCAGCCAACAAAAGGCGGCTTAGATTTTTGGATTGTAAAAACAGATTCGGCCGGAAATAAACAATGGGATAAGAGGTACGGCGGAACTGACTCTGAATGGTTAAGTTCTGTAAGGCAAACGGCAGATAGTGGATTTATTTTAGGCGGCTGGTCATTTTCAGACAGCAGCGGCGATGTTTCTCAAAATTCATATGGTGGAAGTGATTACTGGATTGTTAAGACTGATAAAAATGGCACCAGACTTTGGGATAAACGTTATGGCGGAAATTCCTCTGAGGAATTATTTATAGTACGTCAAACACCTGATTTGGGATATATTCTTGGTGGTACAAGTTCTTCCGATAGTGGTTTTTCTGTCACAGTCAATCCAAGAGGTTTAACAGATTATTGGATTGTGAGAACCGATGCTAATGGAATTAAGCTTTGGGATAACAGGTTCGGAGGCGGCAATAAGGATAATTTAAAGTCTTTAGAGTTGACAATGGATGGTGGTTTTGTACTGGGTGGATACACTTTTTCTGATAGCTCCGGCGAAGTTACCCAGGTTACCAGAGATACTTCTGTAAGTACGTTAATTAATAGAGGTGATGCCTGGATTGTTAAAACAGATTCTCTCGGTGTAAAAAAATGGGATAAACGATTTGGAGGTCATTGGGTTGAAGATGCATTTGGTTATGTAACGCCAACAAGCGATGGCGGATTTTTAATGGGATGCGCATCTTACTCAAATTTAAGTGGGGATAAAACAGAAAATAATTTTGGTTACGAGCAATCGTGGCTTGTAAAAATTGACTCAGCAGGTACAAAATTATGGGATAAAACAATCTTTGTTGCCGGTGAGGATGAATACGCTTATCCTATTGAAACTTATGATGGATGTTACGCTGTTGCTAATTGGTCTTATGGCCATCCCGGTGCTTATAAAACAGAAGATACTCGAGGAACATATGATTTCTGGATGATAAAATTCTGTGAAACTACCACCCCTCAACCGCCTACGGCAGATTTTACTGCCAGCAATACTGAAATATGTCAGGGTGGTTGTTTTGATTTTAGCAACCTATCCGTAAATGCCAGTTCATTTACATGGTATTTTCCGGGCTCCTCTACTCCTACCAGCACCGCTGCATCACCAACACAAATTTGTTATCCAGATTCAGGTTATTTTTCGGTTAAATTGGTTGCTACCAATGCCGGATTAAGTGATACACTTGAATTGGTAAATCATTTGCATATTGTTCCACTTCCGCTCGCCAACATTTCACAAATGGGAGATTCGCTTTTTGTACAGCAAGGGTATTCCATTTATCAATGGTATTACAATGGTAATATTCTGTTAAACGATACTAATTATTATTTACTCGCTTTACAGGATGGAGATTACAGTGTAAGTGTTGTGGACAATATTGGTTGTCCAAACAGTGATACAATCTTTTCAGTTCATGTTGGCTTAAAAGAATTTGTTGTCAATGGATTTTCAATTAGTGTTTATCCCAATCCGGCAAAGAGTGAATTATCCGTTGAAGGCCTAGAAGCTTTTGTTGGAGGAAGTATTCAAATTGTTGATTTGTTAGGAAAGGAAATTTATAATTCAAATATTATTGGCATCAAACACCAAATTCAGCTTTCCGATATTAAACCGGGTATTTACTTTATTGAAGTTAGAAAAGATAATGTTAAGTCCTTTGCACGATTTATTAAAGAGTAATATTTCTCAAACCATTATTAAAATCTATTTTATGAATCCATTTAAAAAAATAATCTTAATTATTTTTTTAATTCCCTTTTTATCCTTTGCTCAAAAAAAGAGTTGCTGTACGCAAAGTTCTACAGAAAGCTTTGTCAGACTTTCTACGGATGAAAATTTTGCTATCTCTCATTTAGCTCCAATACCATTTACATTTGAGTCTTCAAATGGGAAAATGATTTCAATTAAATGTGCAACAGGTCCTGCAGCAAACGCTTTTGAAGTTAAATCGGCCAAGCCATCCGATAAATGGATTTTTGTTTTTCACGAATGGTGGGGATTGAACGACTATATTAAAAGAGAAGCAGAGAAATTATCGACTGAGATTCCCGGTGTAAATATTTTGGCAATTGATCTATATGACGGCTTTGTTGCAACTACTCCCGAAGAAGCCCAAAGTACCATGGGAAAGATGAAAGATGAACGCAGCCGAATGATAATTAACTCTTGCATTAAATATGCCGGAAGTAAAGCAACTATAGCAACCCTTGGATGGTGTATGGGTGGTGGATGGTCTTTACAAGCAAGTTTAATGGCAGGCAGCAAAGCAAAAGCTTGTGTTATGTATTATGGCATGCCAGAAACGGACCCGAAAAAAATATCTACATTATCTCCCGATGTACTTGGAATATTTGCATTGAAGGATAATTGGATAACTCCTGAAGTAGTCGATAAATTCAAACTACTGATGGAAAGTAAAAACAAAAAACTAATCGTTAAAAACTACGAGGCTGTTCATGCTTTCGCAAATCCAAGCAATCCCAATTACAATGAAGAGTTAGCAACTGATGCTCATAAAAATGCAGTTGACTTTTTACTGGAAAGATTAAAGTAAGGATTTTTTTTACTTAAAATGATTGAACAGAATATTCAACAGGTCTTAACCAAGTATTGGGGATTTAATGCTTTTCGTCCTTTGCAAAAGGAAATCATTGTCTCCGTCATGCAGGGCAATGATACGTTAGCTTTATTACCGACAGGAGGAGGAAAATCAATATGCTTTCAGGTTCCTGCCATGGCTCAGGAAGGCATTTGTATTGTTGTATCGCCTTTAATCGCTCTGATGAAGGATCAGGTTGAAAATCTTCATAAAAAAAATATTCCCGCAGTTTCTATTATATCGGGAATGAACAGGCATGAAATTGACATTGCACTCGACAATTGCGTTTACGGCAAAGAGAAATTTTTATACGTTTCGCCTGAACGTTTGTCGTCGGAGATATTTATTGAGCGTATAAAAAAAATGAAGGTTAATTTAATTGCTATTGATGAAGCACATTGCATTTCGCAATGGGGATACGACTTTCGTCCTGCCTACTTGAAAATTGCTGAGGTAAGAGAAATACTCCCCGGCGTTCCGGTTTTGGCGCTTACTGCTACAGCAACAGCTTCTGTTGAAGAAGATATACAGAAAAGATTAAACTTTCCTGTAAACAATGTATTCAGAAAGAGTTTTGAAAGAAAGAATCTGTCTTATGTTGTACTTTATGAAGAAGATAAACTAAAAAGACTGCTGAACATTGTAAATAAAATTAAAGGGTGTGGAATTGTATATGCACGTACAAGAAAAAAAACAAGAGAACTGTCTGAATTCCTAGTTAGAAATAAAATCAGTGCTGAATATTATCATGCAGGACTTTCTTCACAGGTAAGAAGTTCGGTTCAGGGAAACTGGATGAAAGAAAAAACAAGAATTGTTGTTGCAACCAATGCCTTTGGAATGGGTATCGATAAAAGCAACGTGCGCTTTGTAGTTCATATCGATTCACCCGAAAGTCTGGAAGCCTATTACCAGGAAGCAGGAAGAGCAGGACGCGATGAAGATAAATCGTATGCTATCTTACTTTACAATCAATCAGACAGAGCTGAAATTGAACACCGGTTTGAAACAACGTTTCCTGAAGTGAGTAAAATAAAAAATGTCTACCAGGCACTCTCAAATTTCCTTAAACTTCCTGTTGGATCCGGAAGGGGAATTAGTTTTGATTTTGAGCTTGGCGAATTCTGCAATAGCTATGGATTTAATTCGCAGGAAGCATTCAATTCGTTAAAAATTATTGAACTTCAGGGATTAATTTCCTTGAATGATTCGGTTGGAATGCAATCGCGCATACATTTTACGTATCGTGCCGATGATTTATATGAATTCCAGGTAAAAAATCCTGGATACGATCATTTTATAAAGGTAATACTAAGAACTTACGAAGGAATTTTTGACGATTATGTGTTAATACACGAAGAAGAAATTGGGCGGAAAGCCAATATCAGTAAGACAGAAGTTGTTCGCCTTTTAGATATTCTAACGGGTTTAAAAATTGTATCTTATCTTCCAGCAAACGATACACCCCAACTTACATTTTTAGAAGAACGACTTGACAACAGGGATTTTATTATAGATCGTGAATTTCTTGCTGACAGAAAAACACGCTATATGGAAAGAGCGCGTGCTTTTATGAATTATGCTGAATCCAAACACAAGTGCAGGAGTCAAATGCTTGTAGCTTATTTCGGCGAAACGGACACACTCCGTTGTGGAATATGCGACTTTTGTCTGGAACGAAATAAAGCAGATGTTAGTGATCTGGAATTTGACAATATTCATCAGGAAGTTAAAAAACTACTTTTAAAAAAATCCATAGGTCTTCATGAATTAGTAGAACACATTAATCCTTCTCAAGAAAATAAAACTCTTAGAGTTATAGAATGGCTGATTGACAATGAGCAAATTTATTACAGTGAAGGGAATCTCCTAAAATGGAAAGAGCAGTAAAACTTCCTTCATCATTTTTTAAGAAAGAAGAAATAATTTTAAGTTTTCTGTTTCTAAATTGTGTATTGGGCCGGGAACAGTATCGCAGGCATTGGGTATTCATTATTCAGATTCAGGAAAAACTATTACTGGACCTGAAATCTGGATTGAGGAAAGAAACATTATTGTTCCTGAAAAAGCTGTGCTTAAGGGACCACGGATTGGGGTGGATTACGCAGGAAAGGATGCTCTTTTACCCTACAGGTTCAGAATTTTACATGACGTACTTGTTAAATCAAATGAATATCTATTGAACGTCAATGAATAAAGCACCAATAATAAAACAAAGCAAATAAAAGTGCTAAAAACATTAAGCAGCAAATCCCATTCATTTCTAGCTCTTATTTTTTCATTCCATCTTTTTGGTTTCCTTTGCATGAAATGAAAATGTTTGCAAGGGTAATTTTAAATCCCAAAAAGGAAAGGTCGTTAATTCTATACCATCCCTGGATTTTCTCCGGGGCTGTAGGGAAAACAGAAGGAGAACCGGAAGAAGGTGACATTGTAGAAGTATTTTCGTTTGATGGAAATTATTTGGCAACAGGACATTTTCACAATGGTTCAATCAAAGTAAGAGTATTCTCATTTGAACGAACAGATGCTGAGCAGGACTTTTGGCTGAATAAGTTAAAAGCCGCATATGAATACAGAGTTAAAATAGGAATTGCCAATAATCCACATACCAATATTTATCGTTTAATACATGGAGAAGGTGACGGATTGCCGGGATTGATTATTGACCTATACGATACAACAGCCATTATACAAACCCATACGGAAGGTATGCAAAAAATAACGGGCTACTTAGTGGAAGCATTAAAAACTATCTACGGCAAGAAATTGGAAGTTGTTTTTGATAAAAGTGGAGATACACTTGGAAAAAAGCGGCTAATACCATTTGATAATAAATTCTTATTGGGAAGCTCAGAGGAAAAAGTAGCTATTGAAAACGATATACGATTTAATGTAAATTGGGTTGAAGGACAAAAAACAGGATTCTTTATTGATCAAAGAGAAAATCGTAAACTGGTAGAAAAATATTCCGAAGGCAAAAAAGTATTAAATACTTTTTCATACTCCGGTGGATTTTCTATGTATGCTTTAAAAGGCGGAGGTTCCATGGTTCATTCAGTAGACAGTTCTAAAAAGGCGCTTGAGCTTTCAGAGGTAAATGCGAGATTAAATCGTTTTGAAGAAAGACATTCTGTTTTTAATTTAGATGTTTTTGATTTTCTTAAAAAGTCCGATGAAAAATATGATATAATCATTTTAGATCCACCTGCATTTGCCAAACACCTAAGCGCGGTGGAGAATGCAATGGTAGGCTATAGAAATCTAAATACTGAAGGTTTCAAACGTATTGCTAAGGGTGGCATACTTTTTACCTTTTCGTGTTCACAG
>JAYURB010000344.1:0-3177 GCA_043756425.1 Bacteroidota bacterium | reverse complement strand
GGTTATAATAGTATACCATCCAATGTTCAAAGTATTTATTATACGACAACCGATGTATATGTTAGTGCAACTTGCATTCCGGGTTATAGTATTGGTCCTTGGGCAGGAAATCCCAATACGCCGGTTAACCAAAACTATGTATATAAAATTACAAGGAACCCTGCTCAAAACACAGGAACGGCTACAAATATTGGATTGGGCCACACAGGTGTGTGGACGAATGGAGTAAGTGTTTACAATGTTTCGGATGGAATGTCTTATAACAATGCAGGAGTATGGAATCGGAATGCATATTTCTGGGAAGGAGGAAGTTTTGATAATTGTCTGGGGCACCCCGCTCCCAATGGTGAATATCATCATCACGTGAATCCTACTTGTTTGTATGATAAAACAGATAATACACGCCACTCACCGATTATTGGATATGCTTTCGACGGTTTTCCAATTTACGGTGCTTACGGTTATACCAATACAAATGGTACAGGACCGATTAAAAGAATGCTTAGTGGTTATGCAATTACAAATCCTTCAGCTACCACACGTACAAATGGTCCTGCTATTAATGCAACTTATCCATTAGGATGTTTCATGGAAGATTATAGCTATTCTGCTACAAACGGAGGAGATTTAGATTTTAGAAATGGAAGGTTTTGCATAACTCCCGAATATCCTGCCGGTACTTATGCTTATTTTGTAACGTTGGATGCTTCTCTGAATCCTGCATTTCCCTATACTATGTATAAATCGTATTACGGAATTGTTCAGACCGGAAACACGGGGCCAACAGGTAGTCATAATACAATTCCCGGTACTGCTGTTCAATATACTTCCTTACGTGCACCAACCGTTTCCATTGCAGCAAGTGCAAATCCAATTTGTTCCGGTACTTCGGTAACATTTACGCCAACTGTTACCCAGGGTGGAACGGTAACTACTTACCAATGGAAAAAAAATAACGTCAACATTGCAACAGGAAGCACCTATACGACCAATTCGCTTTCAAATGGAGATGTGATTTCATGTGTTGTAACAAGCAATGAATATTATCTTACATCAACGACAGCTACTTCCAATTCGGTTACAATGACTGTAAACCCTGCAGTTACACCTTCTGTAACTATAAGTACTGCAACGTCCACAATATGCAGTGGAACGAGTCTTACTTTTACGGCAAATCCCATAAACGGTGGCACTTCACCTTTATACCAATGGAAAAAGAACGGTATTAATGTTGGTACCGGACTCAGCAGTTATTTAGAATCTACGCCTGCAAATAATGATGTAATTACTTGTCAGATGGTCAGTAATGCTGCTTGCGCAGCTCCGGCTACAGTATCAGCAAACACAATAACTTTAAGTGTTGCCAATTGCTTTGTAACATTAAACCTGAAATTATTTATTGAAGGATTTTACGCTGGAAATGGTTTCATGACAGGTGTACTTTCAACTTCTGTTACGGATTCTATTAAAGTACAATTGGTTTCGACCAATACACAACACACTATACTTTATTCAAAATCTAATGTAATAGCAACTTCAGGTCTTGGTTTATTTGAATTTCCTTCTGCTTCATTGGGCGGCAATTATTATATTGTTGTAAGGCATAGAAACGCTATGGAAACGTGGAGTGCGCAACCTGTTAGTTTTGCAAGCACTTCTGTCAGCTATGATTTTACCAATGCATTAACGAAAGCTTATGGCAATAATCTTTGTAATCTGAATGATGGATATTTCGGACTTTGGAGCGGCGATATTTCGGATGCTTCCAATGGTCTTGGATTTCAGGATGGAGTCATAGAATCGCAAGACTATTCAGATCTTGAAAATGCTTTGAGTGTAACATTACTTGGTTATAATTCTCAGGATCTTACTGGTGATGGTGTAGTTGAGTCATCCGATTATTCGCTGATGGAGGGAAATGTTTATTATACAAAAGCAGTCTCACATCCATAAATTTAATTCCGAAATTTAACTGATCCATTTATTATTGATTTATGAAAGATTTTCGGAAAATTATTTTTGGCTTATGGTTTACTTTATTTGTTCTATCATTTACAACTGTTTCTGCTATACAAAAAGATAAATCGCATTCTGACATCACTCTTTCATTTGAAAATTTCGTGGGAGATTCTTTATTGAAATTTGATACAGTAGAATACAAAAATGCTGTCGGACAAAAATTGACAATTACTAAATTCAGGTATTATATTAGTAATATTCATTTATGGAGTGTAGATGGATATAATTATTTATCAGATGATTATTATTTAGTTGACGAAGAGGAACCTGATTCAAAAATAATTTTATTAAAAGGAGTTCCTTCCGGTAAATATTCCTCAATCAGTTTTACACTTGGCGTTGACAGTTTGCACAATTGCAGCGGAGTTCAATCCGGAGCCCTGGATCCTGTTAAAGGGATGTTTTGGGCATGGAATACAGGATACATCTTTTTAAAAATTGAAGGCAGATCGGCTCTATCTGCTTCACCGGGCAATATTATTGAATATCATATTGGAGGTTATCAGCAGCCGACAAATTGCATTCGTACAATTAAGTTGAACTTTAAGGAAGAGAAAGTCATTGGTGAAAATACTTTAAACTCAACTGTGAAAATCAAAGCGGACGCTTTAGAAATTTTTAAATCTCCTGTAAAAATTGATTTTTCCAAATTGTCTTCTGTTACAGATTTTCATAATGCTGTTATGATTGCTGATAATTATATTGATATGTTCACAATAATGGAGTAGTAAAGAAAATAATGAAAAACTAAATTTGCAGATTAATAATAATGAAATCCATTCTTGTTTTAGTTGTTTTGTTTTTATCAGCATTACTGTTTAACAGCTTTGTTGAGGATAATCCATACTTTAAAATTGAGAAAAGGGATGTAAAGGTTAAAATCCCCAAAGGATTTCCCAAGCCTTTGTATGATTTGGAGAAAAATAGAATTACTCCTGAAGGATTTGTTTTAGGCCGTAAATTATTTTACGACCCAATCCTTTCCGTGGATTATTTTACAAGTTGCGCAACTTGTCACCAGCGTTTTGCTGCTTTTGCACATATAGACCATCCGTTGAGTCATGGCACGCTTGGTAAAATAGGAAAGCGCAATGTTCCGGCTTTGCAGAATTTGATTTGGAAAGATGCTTTCATGGCTGATGGCGGTATAAATCATTT
>JAYURB010000343.1:0-7549 GCA_043756425.1 Bacteroidota bacterium | reverse complement strand
AAGCCTTATTTCTCTGGCCTAAAATAAATGACTTTGTAAAAACATTTAAGAAAGAACCAAGCCTTCAGTCGACCGATCCGTTAGAAAGAAGAATGTCCGAAGCAATTATCTATTTGAAAGAACAAAAACGGAAAACGCAAACTCAAAATGGATAACGATAAAAAACTTCAGGATATATTTGAGAACGATCCATTGGGTTTGCTTAATGTCAAGCCGGCAACTTCACCTACAAGGAATGAGGAAGAAAGATTGTTGGCTTCATTTTATGAGATAACCGATTTTTTTGAGAAGAATAATAGAGAGCCGGAACAAGGCGGAGGCATACAGGAACATCAGTTGTATTCAAGGTTAACAGCGATGCGAGCTGACGAAAGAAAGATGGAAATACTGAAACCCTTTGATAGGTTTGACTTACTTCACTACGAATTAAAGAAATACAATTCATTAGACGATATATTAAATGATGACACACTCGGCTTGCTCGATGATGATTCAGAAGGATTATTTGATTTAACTCACGTTAAAAAACAAGACGAGAGAGCCAACGCAG
This sequence comes from Bacteroidota bacterium, assembly GCA_043756425.1. Lineage (GTDB taxonomy): Bacteria > Bacteroidota > Bacteroidia > AKYH767-A > 2013-40CM-41-45 > JADKIH01. The sequence continues at coordinate 6,999 of JAYURB010000343.1, read as the reverse complement.
ACTTTGTTGCACACCGTAAACCATGCAAAGATTTTTCTAAATACGAACCAATATTTCAGGAAGTTCAAAAAGACCTGGCAACTCAAAAACGAAAACTCATTGAATTTAAGCAAGACCATTTAAGAGCCGGTGATTTTTATGTCCACAATGGTATTTTATTATTCCTTGAAAAAGTAGATTACGAAAAACAAGTACAGCCATATAAGAGCGGTAGCAGGGTTAGAAAAGATGGAAGGACACGAGTAATTTTTGAGAACGGAACAGAATCAAATATGCTTTATCGCTCTTTATATAAAGCACTTTTGGCAAATGGAAAAGCTGTTACAGAGAATACAGACAAAGCTTATGATAGTCTCCTGAAAAGTTACGGAATTGTAAATGAACAAGACACTCAAACCGGATTTATTTACATCTTAAAATCCAAAAGCGAAAAACAAGAAATAAAAGAAATACAACACCTATACAAAATCGGATATTCAAAAATTGCAGTAGAAGAACGAATCAAAAACGCAAATCAGGAACCAACCTATTTAATGGCCGATGTCAGAATAGTAATGGCTTACAAATGCTACAACATGAACCCGCAGAAAATGGAACAGTTACTTCATAATTTTTTCGGTAGCTACTGTTTAAACATTGATGTATTCGACAATACAGGAAACCGCCACACACCCCGCGAATGGTTTATAGCACCTCTAAACATTATCGAACAAGCCGTTCATTTTATTATGTCAGGTGAAATTGTCGGATACAAATACGAGGGGGTGAATGAGCAAATTGTAAGTAGATGATCAAAAAGCCATACCTACAACGAACCGAAGTTAAGAATGAATAAAACGAATCATTATTTTAGTCGGACAATAATGTAAAAGTATTTACATTCAGCTCAAATAAAAAATTATAACAATGGGTATTTACAGCGATTACTTAAATAAAAATATGAGTTTTGACCAACTCTCTTCTGAAAGAAAAATTCAGTTAAATAGAATTTCAAAATTAAGGGGCGACAGAGATATTATCGTTTATGCGAGCGACATTAACAATAAAGTCAATGCGCCAGTTGCATTTGACTATTCAGACATTCTGCCATTTCAAGATCAAATTTCAAACCTGAATCGTAAATCTATTGATGTTATTCTCGAAACCCCAGGAGGCATTGCTGAAGTAGTAGAAGACATTGTTAATTTGCTCAGGTCTAAATATGATCATATTGGAATAATAATCCCAGGAACAGCAAAAAGTGCAGGGACAATATTTACAATGGCCGGTGATGAAATATTAATGGGTACAGCATCTTCATTGGGCCCAATTGATGCGCAGATAATAACAATGAACAAACGATTTTCTGCAGATGCTTTTTTAGAAGGATTGGAAAAAATAAAAGCCGAAGTTCTAAGAGATGGGAAGTTGAATCCGGCTTACATACCCATTTTACAAAACATTTCACCGGGAGAGATACAACATTGTGAGAATGCTCAAAACTTTTCAAAAAAACTGGTAACTCAATGGCTTTCTCAATATAAATTTAAGTTCTGGGATAAACATAATTCAACAGGTCAACCCGTTACTTCAGAAGAGAAAGAAGCAAAGGCAAAAAATATTGCTGATAAATTATGCAAACACTCTGATTGGCTTACTCATGGTAGGTCAATAAAGATTTCAGACCTTGAAAGTATGGGATTGAAAATTACTGATTACACTAAAACCCCTGAGTTAAATGAAGCCATCACCCGGTATTACACATTGCTACGCATATCGCTCGAATCCACTAACATTTATAAAATTGTTGAAACCCCTATAACTCAGATCATGCGGTTTGCCGGTTCAAATGTTCCACCACCTCAAAATAATCAGGTCTTGGACGGCGTTGTTAATTTTGAGTGTCCAAAGTGTAAAAACCGGTATGAAATCCAAGCCAGATTAAATAATCAGTCAAAAATCGACCCTGCAAAGCAACAATTTCCGAAAAATGACGTTTTTATTTGTCCAAGTTGCGGTTTGAATAGTAATTTAGCGGCCGCCCGATTACAGATAGAAGCCCAAACCGGAAAAAAAATCGTATCTTAGAACATGGAACAAAAAGACCAAAATCAGTCTCCAGACCGCTTCAACATTGTTTTTGAAAAACTTGAAGAAGAGAAAAAAAATCAAGGTGAAAACCTTGTTCTTGAACTTGACGCATCTTCTGAGACCAACAAAACTATTTCACTTTTCAAGGAGTTTCAAGAAAGTATGATCGAGTCAACATTCACGATATTTACTAAATCGTAAATTATTAATCATCTGTATTTTTCTCTCTGTAAATAATTTATTTATCTGTTTAATGAACTGGGTAACTGGATTACAAATGAAAAGTATTTCCTTAATTTAATAAGCGTCAGTTCAATTATGCAAAAAAACACAATAAGTCACTAGTCGCCAAAACATAGTTAGATTCGCCAAAATTCAATTAGCATTTGGAGGTATTTTCTCCTTTGCTTTCCAATACTAAAAAAACAGGGAAAATATTTCTGAACAGGGCGCGTTAATTTCCTAAAGATGCTATTTAATCAATGCTTTGAAGCTATGAGAAGTAAAAAAATAAGTATATAAAAGTAAGAAAAATGCCAAAATTCCTAAAAAATTCATTATGATTACCGTAAATTTGAAATAATGGCAAAATACCGCATTCCGGAAAATTTTAAACCGGGTTTTGATTTAATCACAGAACTTACCCAAGAGCAAGCAAATATAATTGTTAGCGTTCTCAAAGATTCAGTAAGTGGAACTCAACCAATTGAACTTGCAAAGTCTGTAACAGAAAAGATAGGAAAATCAATTGCTGATTTAACAAAAGCATTCCATTCCATATTTAGTTTAATCAATTTAAAAGCTCAAGTCGAAAATCCACTGGATGAATTAGTTGCTGACATTGTAAATTCTTATAAAGAAATGCGTCCTGAGTTATTACAGGACAAAGCAGATTCATTAAATAAATATCTAACCTTATTCTTATCGGCTGATGGCAAAGTTAAACATACAATTAAATCTACGCTATTAGCACATGAAGCTGAAAAAAACTATATTGATAGTAGAATAATTTCTGATATAAGAATAGTATTTGACGATGATATTTCTAAAACTGATCAATGTGCTGTGATTGTTCATCAATTAAAAATAGCATATCAAAATGCAAATGAAATAAAAGAAATATTTGTGACACTTGATTTAAAAGACCTAAATAAACTTCGTGAACATATAAATAGAGCATTAGAGAAAGATAAACTAATTAGAAACAAAACATTTTCACCATCACTTACATACATTGAAATAAAAAAATAATTTATGAGTGAAACACTAGATCTTGAAGCACCCGTTACCAAAGCAAATAGTTGGTATGGTCATGCTAAACCTGACTTCTTGAATATTGATGAATGGCTTGTTCCAACTGCTCTAAGCGAATCTCGTGATTTGAAAAAATCATTTAGAAAAGCATCAACTGCTTTAATTCCATTTTTAGTTGAATCAGGTAATATTGTAATATCTCAAAATGGTTTTGTTTTTAGTTTACTTTCTGTATTTGGTGAGCTTGCTAAAGAAATTGAAGAATCAAAATCTTTGCTTCGTCTAACAGAAGATTATGATGATCAAGGAGGGATGCCAATTTCCGAAGCAACTTGGGCAAGGGCAATAATCTTTATAACAAACTATGCAAACTGGATCTATGAAAAAACTGGAAAAATTATAGATACACCTCAAATTAACCCTGGTCCTAAAGAATCAGTTGATATTTTATGGCGTAACGAAAAATATCGTCTTTTAATTAATATTCCTTCTGCGTTAAATAATTCAGTTCATTTTTATGGCGACAATAGAAAAGGAGATGACAATGTTAGTGGCACTATAAACGAAAATGCCATTCAGGAATATTTTGCAATTTGGATTGGAAGTTTAAGTAAGAGATGAAAAAGGAAATAAAATGGGATAAAGAATCCATTCCAGATCAAGCTAACTTATTCTGTTATATCCACTTTAACGATATAAATCGAAAAACAAATCAACCTTACGAAAAAGCATTTCAAAATACCCCTCATATAGATGGTACCGATCTATCAGCTGATTGGGATAAATATTCAACGCCAAGTGAAACTAGGCAGAGATTATCACTACAGAGGAATAAAAAGGGCGTATTTAAAAATCCAGATAATTATTTCATTTCTCAATTAAATGTACAAAGAATTAGAAATGAAGTCTCAGGTCAAATTATTGAACACGATCCTATACATAACCATTCTGAATTACCTGACAATCGTTCACATTCAAAAATAATTGGAGAAAAAAATGTTGAAACAAGATTAAAGTTTGTCGACCTATGTAAATGGGCTATTGCCCCAGCTGTCTGAAATTCACTTGAAAGAATTTATAGTATCGGTACACCCTCCCCTCCCGCGCCCATCCTTCGTAGTTTTTCCGCCACATCTTTATTGCCCACCGCAAATGCAGCACTTTGCCATTTGGTACTGCTCTACCAATTTTAATGGTATTACCAAATAGCAAAGAGCTTCCCCGCCCTTCTCAACTAAAAAACGTCGAAAAAACTACCCCAAGCCAAATAATATAACGTGCTCTTAGTAAAAAAAAACGCCCCCGGGACATAACTTCCAAATAGGACATATTAGCTGCCAGCAGACTATTCTGGTCCACAATGCCAATTTTCCAAAACCTCTTTAAAAAGTCGATTTTAGATGATTGAGAAGACTCTAAAAAAGGTATTTTGAGTAAAAATTGTGTTTCAGAAAAGAATTAGATGAAATATTAACTCCCCTTTCCTTCTTCAAAATTTACTTATTGAAACAAATCACTTGCAATTCTATCTGCCAAAAAACGACCCTTACGGGTAAGTATAAAATTTTCTTCTTCTTTACTGATTAGTCCATCGCTGACTAAGTCATTCAACTGACTTACTGCCATGACATGAGCGACTTCACCGAACTTCTCCAGGATAAGTTTAGTATTTATACCCCACATCGTTCGTAGCGAGGTTAAAATATATTCATTGAATTTATTTTTATCAGTAAGTACTTCCCTTTCAAAAGGAATGGTGTTTTCTGTTAAGGCGCGAATGTAAAGTTGATTGTTTGAAACATTCCACTGTCGCGAAACACCATCGAAAGAATGCGCTGATGGACCAACGCCGAGATATTTTTTTCCCTGCCAGTAAGAAGTATTGTGCGCCGAATATTTTTTATTCCTTGCAAAGTTGCTGATTTCATAATGCTCAAAACCTTCTTTGGCAGAACTATCCATAAGTGTTTCAAAATCCTGTAATGTTTTTTCATCTTCCAATTCAGGAATCTTTTTTTTTCGAATCATGTCAGCAAGAGTTGTTCTTGGCTCTACGGTCAGAGCATAGCAGGATAGATGATCCACACCGAGGCCAAAAGCTATTTCCAGATTCTTATTCCATTGCAAAGGCTCATGATTGGGTACTCCATAGATAAGATCAATGCTAAGATTTTTAAACCCTGCCGCTTGTGCATTTTTTACCGATGCAATAGCCTGTTCAGCATTGTGGGAGCGGTTCATAAAAAGTAGATCCTTATTATGAAAACTCTGAATACCAATGCTAAGGCGGTTTATTCCTGACTCGAACAACTCCATGCATTTCTCCGGAGTCAGGTTGTCGGGATTTGCTTCCAAAGTAATCTCAACCTTTTCATTAACAATGTAAAGTTTCCGAGCAGCTTTTAGCATGCGGTCAATATCGGATACGTTTAATAGTGATGGAGTTCCTCCGCCAAAATAAATAGTATCAACTGCTTCACCGGCTAAATAATCCTTGCGAAGCTCCAGCTCGTGTACTATTGATTCGACCATTGAATCAATAGTCTTGAGGGAAGTTGAAAAATGAAAGTCACAATAATTACAAGCCTGTCGACAAAAAGGAATATGGATGTATAATGCAGACACTTATTTATTAAGAACAATGCGAAAAGTAGTTCCCTTATTTATATCGGAGTTTTTAACAAAAATTTGTCCGTCGTGATATTCTTCTATGATTCTTTTGCTGAGCGATAAGCCAAGACCCCATCCTCTTTTCTTTGTTGTATAGCCGGGCTTAAAGATAGTCCGATACGAACTTTTGGGTATGCCTTTTCCTGAATCACAGATATCAATATAAACATATTGCTGCTGATCGGTAATATTTACCTGAATCTTCCCTACTCCACTCATGGCATCGAGAGCATTCTTTAATATATTTTCAATGACCCAATCGAATAGCGGTACATTTAAAGGTGCAAAAATTTCTACTGCCGGTTCTTTAATTTCGAAAACCGCTTTATCGGAACTTCTTGTTTTTATATACTCGACTGAATGTTTTAATACATCATAAACATTTACTTTAGTAAGAGCAGGAGCGGCGCCGATTTTAGAAAAACGTTCCGTAATTGTTTGAAGGCGGTTGACGTCTTTTTCAATCTCTGATGTATATTCAAGACTCATGCCTTTCATCTTTAAAAATTCAAGCCAGGCGACGAGCGACGACAATGGTGTGCCGAGCTGGTGAGCTGTTTCTTTAGCCATACCCACCCAAACCTGGTTTTGTTCTGCTTTACGGGAAGTACTGAAAGCCAGGTAAGAGACAAAAAGAAAGAGCGTAATAACTGCAAGCTGAAAGAAAGGATAATACCTTAAGCGATTAAGCAGATCGGAGTCTTTGTAAAGAATATACTGCCGAAGCTGACCGATTTTAATTTCAATTGGGGGATGTTCCGTCAGCATTATGTTCACTTGCTTTTCAAGGAATTTAGGGTCCAATGATTTCAGGGAGTCGAGATTCCTGGAAGAGATAACCTTAAAACTATCTGTTGCCCATATTACAGGAATTGTATTGTTGTTATTAATTACACTGGAAAGAAAGTTAAGATCAGAATTCTCCTGAGTAACATCAGAAAGGCGGCGGGTAGCTTCAGCCCATAATTCAATTTTTTTTCTTTCTTCTACAGAGAGTTTTTTAAC
>JAYURB010000342.1:0-3181 GCA_043756425.1 Bacteroidota bacterium | reverse complement strand
ATTTCCACTCTGTTGAAATGTTTTCTCTGAAAGCATGGGCTCTGTCAACCTAAATTCAACCGTGGCTGTTTCTACCCATGAAAATAATAATGGTTTTCAAAACACAGTATTTACCATGACGGGTAGTTCAGATGTTAAAAACAACTCTTTGTCATCTTCTGTTTCCGATTATCCTTCTGCTTCAGGAAGTGCGCATATATTTTTCTCAAATACAGCAATTAAAAATTTCTTTATTTCAGGAATCAACACTTCAGGATATAATAATCTTCAGCTTTCTTTTGGCATACGAAAAGAACAAATTGCATCCGACGGAAGTGATTTTTTAGTGCAGGTAAGTCAGGATGGTGCTAATTTCACCAACTTGACATTCCCTATGTTTCCAACCGGAAGCGGAACTTCAATTTGGAGGTACGTAATTGCTGCCGGAACCATACCTTCAACATCCAACCTTCGAATTCAATTTATTCAATCAGGAACAACAAATCAATACAGACTGGATGATATTTTACTGACTTACTCGAATCCATCGCCAACAATTACTGCACAAGGGCCGACCACATTTTGTCAGGGAGGATTTGTCACGCTTTTCGCTTCTACAGCTTCTTCCTATTTATGGTCTAATGGTTTTAGCACACAAAACATTTTAGTAACTACTTCAGGCAGCTATTCTGTAGTTGAAACATCATCCAATGGCTGCACCGCTTCATCTAATGTAATTCCGGTTACTGTAAATCCATCTGCATCAGCAGCGATAAGCATCAGTGCAAATCCCGGAAATTCAATATGTGCCGGAAATACGGTAAGCTTCACTGCAAGTCCTGTGAATGGTGGAACAAGTCCTTCCTATCAATGGAAAATCGGATCAACCAATGTAGGTACAAACAGTCCGGTATATTCAACATCTTCCTTAACCAATGGAAATGTGGTAACCTGTGTAATGACATCGAATGCAGCATGCATTACAGGAAATCCTGCAACATCCAATGCAATTACCATGTCCGTTAGTCCAAACCTCTTACCTTCCATTAGTATTTCCGCGAATCCGGGAAACACGATATGTGACGGCACCTCTGTTACCTACTCAGCATCACCTGTAAACGGAGGGACTACTCCTGTCTATCAATGGAAAAAAGGAGTTACCAATGTTGGAAATGGAACAGCATCGATGGTGCTTTCTTCAACGGCAAACGGTGATGTGATTTCATGTATTATGACGTCGAATGCAAATTGTCTTACGACAAATCAGGCAACGTCAAATACAATTACAATGACTGTTAATCCTCAGATATCAGCATCCATAAATATTACTGCCAATACCGGAATCACTATTTGTCCGGGTACGAATGTTACTTTTACGGCAACAGCTGCATCCGGAATAACAACACCTTCTTACCAATGGATAAAAAACGGCTTTAATACCGGAACAAACAGCAATACCTACAACGACAATACTATTTCAAACAGCGATGTTATCAGCTGTGTATTAAGCAGCAGCCAATCCTGTGTTACACCGGGGATTGTATCCAGTAATTCAATCAGCATGAATGTTATTATTTCCGACGACAACAATGCCTGCACTCTTGATGCCTGTGATCCTCCTACTGGTTCTGTAAGTCATACGAATGTTATTACAGACGACAATAATACATGTACTATGGACGCTTGTAATATACAAAACGGATTTATTTCACATACGCTTATAAATACGGATGACAACAATCCTTGCACAATAGATGGATGTGATACCGGTACGGGAGTCTATCATAATCCCGCAACTGAAATATGTGGAAATGCCATCGATGATAATTGTAATGGATTTATTGATGAAGGCTGTTCTTCAATTACGTTAAACATTAAATTATTTATTGAAGGATTTTATCAGGGTAATGGAATAATGACTGCAACAGTGGATCCTTTAAATTTCCCTTCGCTTTGTGATACGATAGTTTTAGAATTGCATTCTTCTTCGGGCACACATGCGCTTGCATTGAGTATAAAAGGCACTATCGATATTAACGGTCAGGGCACATTCGACATTCCTTCCACCGCTCTGGGAAACAGTTATTATCTTGCAATAAAACACAGAAATGCTCTTGAGACCTGGAGTGCTGTGCCGGTATTATTCAACACCACTTTAGTAACCTATATTTTTTCTGATGCAGCTTCTAAAGCCTATGGAAACAATCAATCAAATCTTGGCGACGGAAATTTCGCTTTCCTTAGCGGCGATATCAGTGATGCTGCAACTGCAACGGTTGGAATTCAGGATGGTGTAATTGAATCGCAGGATTATGGTGACATGGAAAATGCAGTAAGTATTACCTTGCTTGGTTATACTACAGAAGACATAACAGGCGATGGAGTTGTTGAATCGTCTGATTACGGATTAATCGAAGGCAATGTGTATTTTACATTTGTTGCAATGCGTCCATAAGTTTTTGAATATTCCCGGTTTTTAAAGTTTCATCAAAGCAAAAACTATTGTAATTTTATTCCCTATATAATTTAAAATAAATTATCACTTCCTTATGCATATTGAAAAGGCAATGGTAGCCGCAGACATTATTATTGAATACGAAGATGGTAGTATCGTATTAATAAAACGTGCCAATGAACCGTATAAAGATCAATGGGCTTTGCCGGGAGGCATAATGGACCCGGACGAATCGATTGAAGAAACGGCAGTACGTGAAGCTAAAGAAGAAACAGGACTTGACGTCGTGCTAATGAAACTGGTGGGTGTCTATTCAAAACCGGGCAGAGATACCCGGGGAAGATCGGTATCTGTTTGTTATGCAGCTAAAGTAACCGGTGGCATATTAAAAGCCGATACGGATGCAAAAGAAATACTGCGGACAAAAGATATTCTAAAAATAAAACTTGCTTTTGATCACAATCAAATGGTAGAAGAATATTTTTCAAAGAAGAAATAAAAAATTCAGGACAAAGCCAAGCTGGTAAGCACTTTCCAGTATACCAATACTCTTAATAGGTAGTTTATGATATTTTTCCGGATATCCCCAGGAACCGGATGTCTTTAGTATAAGAAGTATTGACGTAAGGAAACCAAATATTGAGAAATGAGTGCCAATTAAAATAAAGATAGTTGAAACCAAAACATAAATAATAACGGGCCATACAGGTATTCTTCCAAAACGCTCTTTCACAGCGAAAACACTGG
>JAYURB010000341.1:0-3182 GCA_043756425.1 Bacteroidota bacterium | reverse complement strand
TTTGGCCTTGTACCCTACCCGCTACTTCAGATTCATCGCGCCAATCAGACCTATTCATACCAATTACAATCGTATAACCTGATGAACTTCCTGGAATTTATCAGTGATCAATATGTAGCCCTCAATGTTGATCATTTCTTTAATGGATTTTTCTTTAATAAAATCCCCTTGTTTAAACGATTGAAATGGCGTGAAGTGGCTACCGTTAAAATTTTGTACGGTAACATTTCCGATAGTAACGATCCAAATCTTCATCCTGATCTTTTTAAACTTCCTGTAGAGGCAAACGGCGATCTTTTGAGTTATTCATTAGAACGCAAACCCTATATTGAAGCAAGTGTTGGTATTACCAATATTTTCAAGCTAATTAGGGTTGATTTAATAAAAAGACTTAGCTACCTTGAGCATAATAATGTTTCAGAAATTGGTGTAAGAGCCAGAGCAAAATTCGATTTTTAGTACACTATTTTTTTACATGCGCGAACGCTTAAAAATATTTTTACAAAGCCTGCTTGCTCCTATTGTAAAGCTATTTATTGCTTTAGGGATAACGCCAAACATCATAACCACAATCGGACTTGTGTTGAATATTGTAGTTGCATGTATCTTTATTATCGGTGCAGAAAAAGGAGAACATTCTGATATGTCCTATATTGGATGGGCCGGTGGCACAATACTTTTTGGCGGACTCTTTGATATGATTGATGGTCAGGTTGCGCGAATGGGAAAAATGAGTTCCCGTTTCGGAGCATTGTTTGATTCAGTAATAGACAGGTATAGCGAATTGATTATGTTCCTTGGCATTTGCTACTACCTCGTTTCACAGCATTATTTTATGAGTGGATTAATTGCTTTTGTAGGACTCATAGGCTCCATCATGGTCAGCTATACACGTGCTCGTGCTGAAGGACTGGGCATACCCTGCAAAGAAGGATTAATGCAAAGACCGGAACGAATTATAACAATAGGTCTTTCTGCCATTGTATGTGGAATTACCGGATATTATATAAATGGAAATCATAAATTGAATATTAATATTTTAGGATACGATGGATTTGAAACCATAAGCATTTTTGTTATCCCTCTGGCATTAATTGCTATCCTTGCAAATTATACTGCAATTCAAAGACTTAAAGCCTGTTATGTATATTTAAAAAAACAGGACAGTTAAGAATATTCAATATGAGCTTATATTTACTAAACTATATTCTATTAGCCATCTTTTCGCTTTTCAATGAATCGGCAATTATAACAGACCCGCCGGTTTTAAAAGTTTACCCCGTACCTCCTATTAATGAAAACTCCTTATTCTATATTCAAAGAAGTAAAAACACAAATGCCATTGTCTATGAAGTAAACAAAAATGCCGATGGAAAAATCAATGTGGAAGATCCGGTAAAAATATATTGGATTCGATATGCTTCAGACAGTACAACAGAAGATCTTAATTATATACAGCGGAAATATGCTTATGGGGTTTCTTCGCGGCCTTATAAGGATCAGAAAAACTCTTTTATACTTCAACTCGTTGCCTATAATAAAAGAAATATTTTTTTGCTACCCTTAGCGAATGGAAAACACTATGCTGCATTTATGAGCATCAATGGTAAGATTGCTGAGATAAAAAAAATATTTGTTGCAATTAGCGGAGGAACATTCTGGTTTCCCAAGGTTGACTATATTGAATTAACCGGGAAAGATCCTGCAAGTCAGCAAAAAGTAGTTGAGCGTTTTGTTCCTTAGCCATGATCGTGAAAGAAACAAATACCCCGAAAAACAGTTGGCTTTCTTTTTTAATTGTACCATTACTTTCTTTTCTTTTTCTTCTCTTTACAAATTTCACTACAGGGATAAGAGGCGATCATTATGCCCTTGTAATTTTGGTCAATACAGGTTTTTTTATTTCAGCTTTTACCCGTCGACTGTTTACCGGACTTGCAATCATTATCGTTTACTGGATCATTTATGATTCCATGAAGGCCTGGCCGAATTATGCATTTAACAGCGTCGATATTGTTCCACTTTACAATCTGGAGAAATCAATTTTCGGTATACAATCAGGGTACACTTTACTAACGCCCAATGAATATCTGCTGCAACATACCAATGCTTTTCTCGATACGGTTTGCGGAATATTTTATTTAGCATGGATACCCTTGCCATTATTATTTGCATTTTATCTTTACTTTAAAAACAAAAATCTGTTTTTACGCTTCTGCATGGCATTTTTTCTCGTAAATTGTATTGGCTTTATAATTTACTATTGGCACCCTGCCGCTCCACCATGGTACTATGAAGAATATGGCAATATTCTCCATGAAAAAACAAAAAGTTATGCCGCAGGACTCCTGCGCTTCGACCATCTATACGGAATTTCATTATTCGAAGGACTATATTCTAAAGGATCGAATGTCTTTGCAGCAATGCCTTCATTGCATTCTTCTTATCCGTTAATTGGCTTTATTTATTCTTTAAAACTAAAACCAAAATTTTTTCGTATTGTATTTGCCACGTTTATGGTTGGAATTTGGTTTTCTGCTATATATTTAAATCATCATTATATACTCGATGTACTAGCAGGAATTGGTTGTGGATTTGTTGGAGTTTATTTTCTGGAAAAGTATTTATTGAGAAGGAAATGGTTTAAGGGGTTTATGTTGGCTTATGAAAATAAAATTAGTGCGAAATAATAGTATTAATTTGTTTTACAGTTCATACAAATTTTCCAAATTAATCCATTAATTCAATTCTACTTCTCGAAAACAATCACCCCTCTATATATTTTCTTCCCATCCGTCAACTGCACAAAATATTTCCCGCTCGCTTCCTGTTCGAGGTTTACAACTATTTCATTTCCCATTCCCTGGGGTTTTCCTCGAAATATTATTTTTCCGGTGATGTCAGTAATACTTAAATATAACATATCGATTGCCTGAATGTCATCGGGAACAACCAATCTGCAGTTGCCTGTATTTGGGTTAGCATAAATTAAAAGGTCTTCTTGCCTAATTTTATGTGGCTCACCAATCGAATTCAGTGAATCCATCTTGGTAATGAAAATATCGTCTTGCCCGTAACTAATAAGTGTAGTATTCCCCAATTGCAAAGTATCTTTAAACGTACCGGCTAATACCAGACTTCCATCATCAGCTCTTAGTATGCTGTTTCCTTCGCTCTTTGGC
>JAYURB010000340.1:0-3182 GCA_043756425.1 Bacteroidota bacterium | reverse complement strand
ATCTAAGGAAACAAAAGCAGGCATTATACCGCCGCCTAATTCAAATAAATTATCTTTTTTTCCGGTAAGGTAATTAATCATAATAGGAAATGAAGTATAACTTAACTTCCCCGTAGTTAATAAAAAAAGCGGATTCAATGACCAATGTGTAAAACCGGCTCTTAGAGAAATGTTTTGCCTAATTCTATAATCGTAGTTTAAGGAATATAGAAGTCCTTGTCCCAATCCCTCAAAATACAAAGCATTTTTCCGGAAATCATTTTGCCTTTCCTGAGCAGATATATTTGCTGAGATAACAATAAAAAAAAAGGCAAGTTGTAAATACTTATATATAGTTTTGTTAGAATTCGACATATTACTTCTCCCAAATTCAAACTAAGGTAATACAAAATATTAACCCAATGGAATTAGTAGTAGTATTAGACAAGGGGAATTTTAAAGTTAATATTCATTCTAATGTTTCACCACAACTTTAATGCAGCTACCTCCAATTTTTACAAAATACAATCCTTGGTTCCAAGAGTGTGTACTCACATTTAAACTGCCGGTAAATTCCTTTTTTACTATTAGTTCTCCTATAGAATTAAAAATTTCTGTTTTAAGTTTAAGCGATGAATTTGTTTTTAAATAAAAATTATCATTAGCGGGATTAGGATAAAGGTAAACAGATTCATTACTAATTGTATTCATACCTGTTATTCCTAAAACAAGAAAAACGCAATCTGAATCGGGACAATTATTAGAACCGGTTACAGAAACACAGTATTGACCGGAAGAATTTACCTGTATTGATTCTGTTGTGTCACCTGTGGACCAGGAATAGGAATTAAAACCTGTTCCTGCATGCAATGAATACGTTAATAATGGAGTTATTATTGTATCAGTAGGGAAATTAAAACCGGATCCTGTTAATACGTGAAGGGTTATGCTAGTGGTGTCTGTATCTGAAAAGGAATTGGCAATTAATGTGCAAGTATATGTTCCGGGATTGGCATATAGGTGGGAAGGAGTATTTGAATGATCGACAGCACTACTGTCACCAAACGACCATGTATAAGAAACGGCATTCAGGGAAGTATTAACAAAATTGGCCAAAAACGGCGAACAGCCAAAAGAATCTACTGCATGAAATCCAATTTGCAAAGCGGGATTATTACTCATTCCAAATGTTGGAGATTGAATCACAAAACTTCCTGTTCCATTGGGAACTCTGGCAAAACCCATGTCTGCTTGTTGCTGACCGTATGTAACCTGATCAACCAGATTGGCGCTTGAATCCAATAACATTAATATTTCACCTTGAGTTGAGGATAATTTAAAATTGGTATGAAATCTTCCCTGATTTTCTGTCTCATCAGCCCATACAATCTGATAACCATTAGCTGGAATAATTGTTCCCTGAGAAAATTTCCATTTTTTGAGATTTAGAATTGAATCCGTCAGATAGTATCCGCTTATATCGATAGGTTGATTCGATTTGTTATAAAGTTCTATCCAATCGTCGTATTGTCCGGAACTATCAGTGGCTGTTGAAACATTTTTTGCCATTATTTCATTTATAACTAATGAGGTGTTTAATGAAGTATCGGGTAAGACTAAGTAAACGTAAACATCATGCTCTGCTCCTGCCGGTTCGTAAGAAGCAGTTTTAGGAGCATCGTTTGCAGCCGCTTCAACATAAAAGCGAACCCAAGTGGCGCCGGGTTTACCGGAAATAGTAGCGCCATAAATTCCATCACCAGCACTTTGATCATGGTGAAGGCCGTCATCTACCATAGAAATTTCTGAAAACTTTCCAGCCAATTCAGTCCCTGAATAAAGTGTTACATGATCAATTCCATTAGGTGATGATACATTTGCAGTTACCCATACATTTGTATTGGAATGCGGTCTTTTCCATGCAACGCTGTCACCATAAAATGTAACATTAGTAATTAATGGTCCTGTGTGGTTTACTTCAGCATCAGCAAGAAGATAATTTTTTCTTTGAATAATAAATGATTTCATGTCAGAAAGGGAAGTCGTAAAAGTTGAATAGGTGTATAATTTTTTCGGATCTGCGAAAACAATTGAATCAACCATATTATGATATAGGTCAAGCATAGGAAAAACTTCTGTTGTATCCATTTCGTCATAGATTACCGTGCGAAGATGTGCCAGATATCGTTGGCGGAGAACAGGAATGTTCAGAAGTTTATTCATTAAAACAAAATTGGGGTTTGTTGAATTAAAGAAAGGGCCTGTATTTAAATAACTCGTATTAAATACATCATTTCCGTCCATTTCTAATGGAATCAAACGGCCGCTTTCCGGTTCATAATAAATATAATAATCCTTCCGTGCTTTAAACAGGTAACTATCGTCATCTGCCCAGCCATTTTCACTGGCTATTAACCACAAGGATTGATCAATATCAAGATAATCTCCGAGTACTTGCTCAATATTAGAAGATGAAACAGTATCGAGGACACGAATAGCAGTCATTAATTTTGTATCAGGTTCAGGAGTACCGGATGATTTTAAGTAGTAATGTTGACTATAAAAATTTGTGTCAGTTCCAAAATCATAAAGAGCAGACAAACTATCACCATTCTTTCCTGAGGGAGCCGGACTTCCCGGCGGATTTCTTGCACGCCACATAGCTCCGGTATGACTACGAAACCACTCCTTTTCATAATCATGATTTAATTGCTCAACATTGGAATATAATCCCCAGTCTTGACCATTCAAATAAAGATGTGCGAAATTTCCTTTTGGAGAAGCGGTGTGTTTACTAACTTGCTTTTCATAAACTATTTCACGAGCAAAAGATGGGTCACTGTAGCCGTTGTTTAATACAACTGTATTATAACCGCCTACATTTTGCTTAGTTTTCCAATCGTCGAGACCAATATTGAATGATTTTTTTTGAGAGAATGTTATATTAGAATAGGAAGAATTCCCCTTAAATCTTACACCTGCACTATCGTATACTACACCATCAATAGTTACAGTTGCCGGCATATCTGTTCGGCTTGGGAAATTACCGGTAAGAATGTTCCAGTAATTAGGATCAAAAAATTGAATGTTTATAGTATGAATTACATCCGATTTATAGAAACCCTTATAAGGCTGATTGCCTGTTATTAGTTTTCGTTTATCAGGAGTAAAATGCATTACCCGAGCGAAATGCTGTGCTTTTA
>JAYURB010000339.1:0-7565 GCA_043756425.1 Bacteroidota bacterium | reverse complement strand
TCTCTGCTTTCAAAACTGATTTTGCCTTTCATTTTTTCCAGAGCATTTTTAACAATGAACAAACCAAGTCCTGAACCGCTTGAGTCGGGGTGCCCGCGGTAGAACATTTCAAAAACACGATTTTTTATTTTTTCCGGAATTCCCTTTCCATTATCTGCAATATTCATTTCTATTCCATTTCCGGAAGAGATTACCTGAATCATTATCCAGGGATTTTCTTTATTGCAATAATTAATTGCATTATGAATAAGATTTTGAAAAACTGACAAAAGGAGTACCCTATCGACGACAACTTCAATTTCCGAATCGATTTTAATTTCAAAGTTAATACGATTGAAATCCGGGAGGTTTTTAAGCGAATGAAGGATTTCCTCAACAAAAGTCCTTACGTTGACTTCGCTAAGTTTGCTTGAGCCTTTTCTTGTTTGAGCAAGTTCGATTAGATCCATTAGCGTTCGGTCGAGACGTTTAATACTTGTCTCAATCATTCCGAAATAATTGTCAATGACATTATCCTTATTTTCCATCCGGGCCAGATTTACAATTCCCATCACACTTGCCAACGGCCCTTTAAGATCGTGTGATGCTTTATAGAAAAAAGTATCAAGTTCCTGATTCGTCTCCAAAAGTTCTTTTTCTGTTTTTTTTCTGTCTGTAATATCTGTTTGAACGCCCCAGGTTCTGACCAGAAAACCATTTTCAACGATTCCTATATTATTATTAAGCATAATACGCACGACTCCCTGCATGTCAGGTTCTTTAGATTCTGCATTATTAATACGATAGTTATTCAATATATAGGCTTGCAGCAACTCTCTTGTTTTTTCTTCATCAAAACTATTTTCCGTATGATAAAAATCCCGTATTCGTTTACCGATGAGTTCGGAAGAAGAATTATAACCATACATTTTAGCCATAAAGTCGTTACACTCAGAAATTATCCCGGTATTAAGAAGTAAATTTATTTGCTCTTGGAGTGGAAGCATTATGGAAATTGGCTTAATATATTCTGCACGCCAAATTCCGACTGCGCTTTGATCAATAAATGTCCGGTAACCCTCTTCTCTTTTCTTCAATGTGTCCTGTACATCTTTAATAGGTGATATATCTGTATGTACAACTATTGACCCCATGAATTTTACGTCTTCATAATGAGGAGCTGTAGTAATTTGGACCCAGCAGCTCTGTCCGCTTTTCTTCCTCATATGCGTTTCGATTCTGAATGGCTCGCCTTTTTTAAGCTTATCAATAAGAAATTCAGCATTTGCATCCTGCAGATAAGATGAAAAAATAGATGATGATTGACCAATCACTTCATCCCTTGAATAACCGGAAATGGAACAGAACCTGTCATTTACAACAATAATATTCTGTTTATTGTCGAGATAAATGAGCCCGTCGTTCATATTCTCAACCAGGGTGATATATCTTTTTTCCTGTCTTTGTATTTCAGAATAGAACTCCGACTTTCTTTTGAGTATTTCTTCTGTCAAAAATGCTCCTGAATACAAGGTAATAAGTGTAATTGTAAAATGGGGTTGCCAGTTTCCCTGAATTAACATCAAAACAAGCAGAAAAGTTGTTACGGAAAAAATAAAAATGAGGCTTTTAAAAAATCTATTAAAGATCAGAGAGAAGCTAAATGTGGAAATTGAAAGTGGAAGAAGTATTTCTACTCCAAAATTCCTGACATAAGTAACATACACAGCCCAGAAGTGAAGAAGAAAAACTGAAGCAAATGTGATATTTGAAAAATTTTTGCCGTAAAAACTGCTGTAAAAGGATAAAAAGTAGTTTGATGTAAGAATTAAAGAGCAAATGATTCCTGTTACAAGAATGTATTCATCGTGGTAAGCCACTTCAAATACAAAACCCAGTACAATTACGATAATAGCAGAAACTAAATTCAACAAACGGAAATTCCGAAGTTCTTTTGATTTGAGTTTTTGGCGAAAACCGGTTAACATGAATTGTTATAGCATTGAAATAATAAAGTTCAAAAGTAAAAAATACAATTGAAGGCTGGATGATTAAATAAATCTAACAATACCGGATCAATGTAGAACAAAAGTGTAAGAATCGTACAAAACATGTTGAAGTTTGTCGGTTCAAAAGCATAAAACCTGTGAAAAATTCCGCCGACTGGTGCTCGAAAAGAAGAAATGTGATGCGATTACCAAAATATTTCTTTGCCTCGATCGGTTGATAACTTTGAATTCCATTTTTATTTTTTTTCGATGACGAAAAAATATTTTTTGAATTATTTTTTTTTATTCCTTCTGAAAGCATGAATTCATCAGTGTTTCAGAGCATCAACATAAATTATGTTTCAACAAAAATGGTGTACATATATGTCGATTTTGTGCTCGCAGAAATCAACAATTAATTGTGTAAAAGATTTTTGTTCAAATTTGTGTAACCTTTTTATATTTCTTATGTTTGACTATTCAGAAACAAATTTAAAAACTAAAAACTATGGCAAAAGCAAAAAAAGCAGCTAAGAAAGCTAAGAAAGCTAAAAAAGCTACTAAAAAGAGAAAGTAAGCAATCGCTACCCGCTGTAACAAGCGGTCTCAAAAAATCCCTCGCTCTCACGAACGGGGGATTTTTGTTTTAATTAATTTCGGAAAATATCCTTTTCAATTTAAAAACTATGCTTCACTGGTCTATTGAACCCATTACACTAGAATTAAAATATACCTGGAAGATTTCGCGGAATGCTTCCGATGAAAAAACAAATCTCATTGTTACGGTTAGTGATGGAAAACATTCCGGACGTGGCGAAGCTGCCCCAAACATTCGTTACAAGGAGTCGGCGGAGGAAGGTCTCCTTCAATTTGCCCGTATTAAAGATACATTTCAGGATGAAATCGTTTCAGCTTCCGAAATTCAGGAAAAAATTCATGCGTCAGGAGTTTTTAATGCTCTTGGCTTTGCAATTGAGTCGGCTTGGTTTGAACTGGAAGAAAAAAGAAAACAGAAATCATTTTATGAATTGACCGGAGTTGAATCTCCCGGAAAATTATTAACCTCTTATACAGTTCCAATCATGGAACCCGGTGAACTCAGAAAATTTTTTGATGAAAACAGGCTGGAACGATTTCCTTACATCAAACTTAAAGTAAACAATGAAAATGCTTTCGATTCATTGCGTCAGTTGCTTTCTTTTTGCAAAAATCCTGTCATGATAGATGCAAATGAATCTTTTACTGATGTTGAACAATGCATTTTATGGCTTGAAAAAATTAAAAAACTCCCAATCGTACTTGTTGAACAGCTAATGCCTTCCACAAAAACAGATGAATCGGAATATTTGAAAAAGTATTGTCCTTTCGATCATTTTGGAGATGAATCGATGACTCATGAAGCCGATTTTGGGAAATTGAAAAAATCTTTCGATGGCGTAAACATGAAATTGATGAAAGCCGGCGGATTTATAAATGGAATACGTTTGCTTCGTGAAGCACGTAAAGCCGGAATGAAGACTATGATTGGCTGTATGGTTGAATCAACACTTGGAATTTCATCGGCAATGCATTTGGGAAGTCTTGCCGATTATATTGATCTTGACAGTTTTCTACTTGTACGCAATGAACCTTTTGGTTTAGTTGAAGAAAATAATGGAGAACTGAAATTTTCAAAAACCAAAACGGCGAAAAGAAATCAATAATCGCTGTATTTTTTTATTTTTCGACCCTGATTTTTAATTCTTTCATTTGTTCCGCAGAAATTGGAGATGGAGAATCAATCATTACATCGCGGCCTGAATTATTTTTTGGGAAAGCGATAAAATCTCTGATCGAATCAACACCACCAAAAAGAGAACACAAGCGATCGAAACCAAAAGCAATACCACCGTGTGGAGGAGCTCCGAATTCAAAAGCATTCATTAAAAATCCAAACTGATCCTGTGCTTCTTTATCTGAAAAGCCCAATAGTTTAAACATTTGTTGCTGGAGTGATCGGTCGTGAATACGGATAGACCCTCCGCCTACTTCTACACCGTTAATCACCATATCGTATGCATTGGCTCGAACGTTGCCGGGATTAGATTGTAACAATTGAATGTCTTCAGGTTTTGGCGAAGTAAACGGGTGATGCATTGCGTGCCATCGATTCGATTCTTCACTCCATTCGAGTAATGGAAAATCAACTACCCAATGTGCAGCAAATGTTTCTTTGTTTCTTAATCCAAGACGGTTGCCTATCTCCAAACGAAGTTCGCTCATCGCTTTTCTTGTTTTGGAATCGTTGCCTGCAAGTAAAAGGATGAGATCATTCTTTTTCGATTGGCATTCCTGAGACCATTTGCCGAGATCATCTTCACTAAAAAATTTATCGACTGATGATTTAAGGCTTCCATCTTCGTTAACGCGTAAATAGATTAGTCCTGTCGCTCCAATTTGAGGGCGCTTAACCCAATCTGTTAGTTCATCGACTTGTTTTCGTGTCCAACCTGCTGCATTGGGTACAGAAATAGCCAAAATAGACTCTGCATCATCAAAAACTTTAAAACTTTTTCCTTTAGCAATTTCTGTAAGATTGGCGATTTTCATTTCGAAACGTATATCCGGCTTGTCGTTTCCATAATAACGCATTGCATCAGCATACGTCATTCTGTTTAAAGCAGGAAGTTCTATTCCTTTTATTGTTTTGAACAGGTATCGAATCAATCCTTCGAAAGTTGATAATATATCTTCTTGTTCAACAAAACTCATTTCACAATCGATCTGAGTAAACTCCGGTTGTCTGTCGGCACGAAGGTCTTCGTCACGGAAACATTTCACCAGCTGATAATATTTATCCAGTCCGGCAACCATTAAAAGTTGTTTGAAGGTTTGTGGCGATTGCGGTAAAGCATAAAACTCGCCGGGATTCATTCGTGAAGGGACTACAAAATCACGGGCACCTTCAGGCGTCGATTTAATAAGCACAGGTGTTTCAACTTCAATAAAACTTTCTTTGTTAAGATACTCACGGGTAGCCGAGGCTAATTTAGCGCGAAGGAGTAGCGCTTCTTTAACGGTTGACCTGCGTATATCGAGATAACGAAATTTCATACGAAGATCATCGCCGCCGTCTGTTTCATCTTCAATGGTAAAAGGAGGAGTCAGGGATGAATTAAGTACGGTTAGATTATCTACAAATATTTCTATGTCACCGGTAGGAAGTTTTGCGTTTTTACTACTTCTTTCAAGAACTTTTCCTGTAATCTGTAAAACAAATTCGCGACCAAGTTTCCTCGCGCGCTCACACAATTCAGCATTTATGTCCATGTTGAAGACAAGCTGTGTGATTCCATAACGGTCGCGAAGGTCAATGAAAGTCATTCCGCCTAAGTCCCTGGAACGTTGCATCCATCCGCAAAGAGTGACTGTTTGACCTGCATTTTTAAGATTTAATTCACCGCAGGTATGAGAGCGTAGCATAATTTTAATATATATTGTGAAATAAACAAAAAAAGCTGCCCGTTTGAGCAGCTTTAATAATTTTTATTTGTTAAATTATCTTCCTCCTAATACGTAAGCAAGGCGTAAACCTAAATAAGAGTAAGATTTAGTAGTTGATCCGCCTAATCCATCATCTGCTGAAATAGAATAAATCTGGTATCTTAGACCGATATCAATACTTTCCATGTGATAACCAATTTCAGGAGCATAGCTTAATGCAGCTTTCATTTTATCCTTTGTTGTTACTACAAAAGTAGTTGGATCAATAGTAGCTTCAGTAGTTTTGTACATATGAACACCAACCATTACGTGACCGTATAATCCTTCTTGTTGTTTGTCAAAATAATATTTTGCACCAACCTGAATAGGAATTAAATAAGAGCTTTCACCTTTAACGGTAAAACCTGCAACAGTAAAATCTTTACCGGAGAAAGAAATATACCCGGCTGTGCCTGTTATACCAAGGTTATCTCCAACAGGCGCTTCGTAACGAATTGTTCCACCAATTCCCACTCCGTTAAAATCAGCGAAGTCGCCCATAGGAATACCTACTTCGGCTCCGATTGAAAATCTTCCGTCTTGTGCTTCTGATTTCGATGCAGAACCAATAAGTCCAAGAACTAATGCAATGCTAAATAATGTTTTTTTCATAGTAGATTTTGTTTAAATTTATGTTTATTGTGTGAGTTTAATGAGATAATTTCTTATTTATTTTTATGTTAAAAGTATACTAAATCATAATTTTCGAAAATTAAATAATAGTGCAAAGTAAATAGAAGAAAATGAATAGCCAAATTTAACATCCCTGATTGTTCTCATTTTGAAATACAATTAATAGACAATCAATGTTTTAAGTAGTAATAAAATAAAAATGATCCTCACAGAAAACCCACATCTTCATTTCATGCGCGAAGCCTACAAAGAAGCAATGCTTGCCCTACAAAAAGATGAAGTGCCCATAGGAGCAGTAATTGTTTGCAGGAATAAAATTATTGGCCGCGGACATAATCTCACCGAGCAATTGAATGATGTAACAGCTCATGCAGAAATGCAGGCAATTACAGCAGCAGCGAATTATATTGGAGGAAAATATCTTGATGAATGCACGTTATACGTTACCATTGAACCTTGTGTCATGTGCGCCGGCGCTACTCAATGGGCGCACCTGGGACATCTGGTATTTGGTGCATCGGACGATAAAAAAGGATATTCAAAATTAAACGGCAAGATTTTGCATCCGAAAACTGCAGTTACAAAAGGAGTGATGGAAAAAGAATGTTCTGAATTGCTGAAAGAGTTTTTCAGGCAGAAACGTTAACGACAATATTTTTCCCTTCGGAAATATCTTTTAAAACCTGCTGTTTGAGCGGCTTTTCAATACGGCCAACAACAAATTTATTTTGAAAAGTTTTTTCTATTTGTTCAGGTTTAGGGAAAACAGAAAAGATAATAATCTTGCTTTTCTCTCTGATAAATTCCGGAAGTGTTTTAAATTCTTCTATGAAATCGTAACCACTCATCATAGGAAGATGCAGGTCAAGAAAAATCCAGTCGGGAGCATCTTTTTCGGAGACACATTCGTTTTGCAAAAACTCCAATGCTTCTTCGGCACTGCCTGCAACAATTACATTTTCGGAAAAGGAAGTTAGCTCCATAAGCCGCCTGTTAACGAGAACATCTATTTCGCTGTCGTCAATAAGCAATACACGATTGAAATGAAAGCGGGAGGTTGACATGAGAGGGGGTAGATGTCAAATGTACTAAAAAGCCTGATGACTCTAAGATTCCTTTAGCTTTTGTTGATATTCTTTTTTCGGAATTATAGCTGTATAGCGTCAAGTACCGGTTTATTCAACGGCTTGTTAAGGAATTTGTAAACATATTTGCTTTGATTCGCTTTGTTAAGATCTTTAAAACTTTCAGAAGTTGAAAGCATGACAATCTTTACCTTTTTTTTCAAGCTTTCACTGAGTTTTCCAAATTCATCCAAAAAACCGAAGCCATCCATATGTGGCATCATTATATCCAGGAAAATAATATTGGGCAGGCTATCCGGTTGACTTTCAAATTTCTTTAGCTCATCTAATGCGCTTTGGGCAGATTGATGTACGAGAA
>JAYURB010000338.1:0-3185 GCA_043756425.1 Bacteroidota bacterium | reverse complement strand
GATCTTCTTCTGTTTGCAGAAAAGAAAGACTCAGCCAGGACTCTGCGCCAGGAACAAAATCTCCGAAGAGTCTAAAGTCAATACCGCGTGCATAACCTTTAGATGTATACGTCGGTAAATACCGAATTCGAATGTCGCTTACTTTGTAAGGAATTAACTCGTTCAGGAATTTATAAAAGATTTCTGTTGTTAATTTAAATTCACGTCCCAAAGCGAGAAAGCGATAATCGCCGCCAACTACAACATGTATGGACTTTTGAGATTTTGTATTTGGATAAATTTTTCCGTCAAGATCGCGTATTTCACGGTAGAAGGGAGGTTGGTAATAAAAACCTCCTGAAGCTCGCAGACTAAGTCGTTTATTTGATTCAGGTTTGTAAACAATAGAAACTCTTGGGCTCATAAAACTTTCTTTATTTAGGTCCCAATAGTTAGCTCTTACCCCTGTTGTAATAATAATTTTATTAGTGTCTGAAATTTGCCACGTGTGCTGAACATATGCCGTTAATCTATTGGATGAAACAACAGTTTTGTTAATGACAACATCGTTCAATTCAATTTTCGGATTAAAGGGATCACGGACAGAAGGAATAGAGAATCCGGAAGAATCATTATAATACCATTCGTGAAGCCTGTCTTCTATATTTTCGTGCTGGTACTTAACTCCCCATTGAAGCAGGGTGCGATCACCTATGAGTTCTCCTTTGTGTTCTGCACTGTAAATATTTCCGTCAAGCTTGTTCCGGGCATGATTTAGAAAAGAGCCTACTCCTAGATTGAAGGCAACGTCTCCAAAAGTTTCTTTACCTAAATCTGCTTCTAACTGGTCAAGAAAATACTGTCCCAGAATATCAAAATTCTCTCTTTCTTTTGTGCGATAAGCGCTTCCAATAATTTTTAGGGAAATTTTTTCCTTGGGATGAAAGTTAAAAGAAATAATTCCCGTATTGGTTTCATAACTGTCAATTTCCTGTCCTTCGAAATAAACAGTAAAGCGTTTGGCATCGTTAATGGTTCCGAAATTTGTTTCCCGCGACTGGGGAACAAGGTTGTATCTGTTTTTGGAGTAATTGCCGAATAATTCAATACTGAATTTTTTACTTAGCTCGTATCCTGTAAGCAGCTGCAGGTCGGTAAAGGAAGGTTTGTATTCCCCTTTTGTTTCAAACGTATTCAGCAGGTACTGATTTGATTTTTGTCTTGCACCGACCATGTAATACCACTTTTCGTTTTTGCTTCTGTTCTCAAGTTCCAGTGAAGCACCCAGTAAACTTGCACTTAGAGAGCCAGCAAACTTTTTTGGCTTTCTGTATTTAATATCAAGTACAGAAGAAAGTTTGTCGCCATAAATTGCATCGAAACCACCGGCAGAAAAATTAATACTTTCTACCATATCCGGATTAATGGTACTTAGTCCTTCCTGCTGTCCTGAACGGATAAGCAAAGGCCGGTAAACTTCAAAATCATTTATGTATACAAGATTTTCATCGTAATTACCGCCACGGACTGAATAGGTTGAGCTTAATTCATTGGTTGATGAAACGCCCGGCATACTTTTAATAATATCTTCTACACTTTGATTGGGTGTAGGTAGCAAGCCTACATTTTTTGGATTAATTGGTGTAATGTTTATTCTCTTAAATGATTTGTCTTCAACGACAAAGTCAGGCATTTGAAAAACTCGCCTTTTCAATTTTCTGTTTATTTCTTTTTTTCCTCCTTCTGCAAGACTTATTGTAAAACTATCTGTTTGAAGCCCGGTAAAAGATGCTATTATTTTTAATTCTTCATTTGCGGGAACTTCAAAAGAATATTTTCCATTTTCATTTGTTGTAGAGCCATATGGTTTTCCAACAACACCAATAGAGACTCCAAAAAGAGGTTTGTTTAGTGAGTCAGTTATTGTGCCGCTGATTGTGGCTTTCTGTCCGTAGGATAAGAAAACAAAAAAAATATTTAATAGAAGAAAAAAGGGGAAGCTTTTTTTTATCATATAATGACTTACTTATCTTCTTTGTATTTTTTTTCTTTCTTTTTGAAAGCACCATTTTGCCACATTTGAATAAACTTAGCCCAGGCTATTGGATTCATAAGATAATTGGGAGTAAGCTGACCGGCGTAATAAAGTCGTGTTGTATGATTTTCCATCTGGTTTCTGAAATTCATGCTTCCATCCATAGGAAGCGACGCAGCAAGAAACCCTAATTTCTCCGGATCCATATTACGTTCAGCCTTAGCTAAGTCGTCATCAGGAATATGAAGACGGATAAAAGCTTCTTTAAATTGTTCCTTTGTAGGCCAGGGGAAAATGACAACTTCTTTGAGTAGGATGGTATCGGTTTTGAGAATTTGAATCATGGAACAACGCTGATCTGTAAGCGTGTCCGGAATAATGAACAAAGCTCTTTTATAACCTATTGAAGCAAATTCAACAGTATCCTTCATCTTAGCTACAAATGAAAAGAAACCGTAATAATCACTTATAGTTCCGCGGTTAGAATTTCTAATCATTACGCTTGAGAAAGGTATTGGCTTCAAACTATCAGCAGTAACAATTACACCTGAAAATTGAACTAAATCATTATTGTCAACAGTTTGACCTTTTACATTCAGAAATAAGAAACAAAAAGCAATTAAGAAAATGCGCTGCATGTGTGGTATATAATTTGGTGCTAAAGTTACTTCTTTTATGGAAATTTTTTGAATATTTTTACATAAGCAAAAGGACTAATTTCGATTTTGATCAGATAAAGGTTTAGAACGAAAAAACACTAAATTTATTTAACTTTGCATTAGCCTTTTGATATAATAAATTCATTGTTAAACTGTCTTGGAAAATTGACATTAGTCTATGTATTTGTGATTTATATTTTTATCCCGTTAAAAAACTAAAAAGGGGTATTATATCCCTTTCAGTCTTAATGAATTGTCTTTTTTGTGTAATAATTGTAATTTTATTAATTTGTTGAAATAAATTAGTTAAATTGTATTATTGTCGCCGGTAAGCAAAATGGTTACTTCTAAAATATGAGCAAGTTAAATTCATTTCCTAAACAAGTTATTTTGTTTGGGGTATTATGCTTTTTCTTTGGCTTTTTCGCTTGCAAAGAAGATGAATCAGTAACACCCGAACTGTCTGATGGTCTTACTTATTTCCCTCTTTTAAAAGGGTTCTGGATAGAATA
>JAYURB010000337.1:0-7575 GCA_043756425.1 Bacteroidota bacterium | reverse complement strand
TAACCAATGAACTGAAAAAAAGCGGTGAGTTGGATATTATTGGTGGACCCTATTATATTACAAAGTTAACGAACCGTGTGGCTTCGGCAGCGAATATTGAGTATCATGCGCGTATTATTCTACAAAAGCATATTCAACGTGAGTTGATACGAATTTCAAGTGAAACAATTAAAGATGCTTATGAAGAAACATCCGATGTGTTCACTCTCCTGGATCGTGCCGAAAAAAATCTTTTTGAAATTGCAAAAGGAAATATAAGCAGGAATTACCAGGACATGAGCACCATGGTAAGTGAAGCATACAAGCAAATTGAAGCTGCACGACTTCATGGTTCAGGAATTACGGGAGTACAAAGCGGATTTACCGACATGGACAGGATTACTTCCGGATGGCAGAAATCTGATCTGATAATTATAGCTGCCCGTCCCGGTATGGGAAAAACAGCTTTCGTTTTATCGCTTGCTTTAAATGCTGCTATTTCTTTTAAGCGTGCTGTTGCATTCTTTTCACTTGAAATGTCTTCAGTACAGTTGGTTCAGCGTATGATTTCATCTGAAACAGGAATACCGTCTGATAAACTCCGCAAAGGAACGTTGGACAGTACTGAATGGAAAAAACTTGTTTCCATGACAGGAAAACTTTCTGAAGCACCTGTTTTTATTGACGACACACCTGCATTATCTATTTTTGATCTTCGTTCTAAATGCAGAAGATTGAAATCGATGCACAATGTAGAATTGATCATTATTGATTACTTGCAGCTCATGCGTTCTGATGTTGAATCAAAGAGCGGGAATAGGGAACAGGAGATCAGTAATATTTCCCGATCTTTAAAAGCCATTGCCAAAGAACTTGATGTACCAATTATAGCGTTGTCTCAGCTTAGTCGTGCCGTTGAGACACGAGGCGGTGTAAAACGTCCGCAGCTAAGTGACTTACGTGAATCAGGAGCAATCGAACAGGATGCTGACATGGTTATGTTTATCTATCGTCCGGAATATTATCAGATGGAATTGGATGAAGATGGAAATCCAACCAAAGGCATGGCTGAAATTAATATAGCAAAGCACAGAAATGGAGCCATTGACAGAGTTAAACTGAAATTTATAAATCATCTTGCCAAATTTACGGACCTGGATTACAATGAAACTCCCTCTGAAGGTCCTTCAGGCAGCGTGACCGATTACCCTAATAATCGCATTATCATTGGTTCCAGGATGAATGATATGGGGGAAGATCCTTTTTAATTTTCAAATTACATTCCCCGTCTGCTCTTCGAGCATTTGTCTTTCATAGAGATCAAAATATTCTCCTTTTTTTTCAAGGAGAGAAAAATGGTTTCCACTTTCAATAATCTTGCCTTTATCAAGAACGATAATCTGATCGGCTTGTTTCACACTTGAAACACGGTGACTGATAATTATGGAAGTATGTCCTTTCATAATTGTCTTTAGTTGATTAAGAATTTGGTTTTCAGTATTCGTATCAACAGCGCTTAAGCAATCATCAAAGATTAGAATCTGAGGTTGTTTAATAATAGCGCGGGCAATGGAGATCCTTTGTTTTTGTCCACCGGAAAGTGTTACACCTCTTTCGCCAATCATAGTTTCAAAATTCTTCGGAAACTCCATGATGTTATCGTAGATTACAGCCTCTGTTGCGGCTTTTTTGATAAGTTCCTTTTTACTAATTTCATCAGGATTATCATTTATTCCAAAAGAAATATTATTGCCAATGGTATCACTGAAAAGAAATACATCCTGGGGAACATAGCCAATTTGTTTTCTCAGTGATGAAAGCGGAATTGAAGTTATAGATTTATCATCAAAGAGAATTTCATTCATTCCTGCATCGTACATTCTGACTAATAGATTTGCAATAGTTGATTTGCCGCTTCCTGTTTTACCTAAAATTGCAAGAGATTGTCCGGGTTCTACGAGGAAGGAAACATTATCTAAAGCAAGAATCTCTGAATTGGAATATCTAAAACTTACGTTTCTGAATTCAATTTTTCCGTTTAACTCAATCTCACTGTTGGATACAGATTGAATTTCAGGAGAAAGTCTGAGCAATTCATTTATTCTTTCCTGTGAAGCGGCTGCACGCTGAATAATTGAGGTAACCCATCCTAAAGCGGCAACAGGCCAGGTCAGCATGTTGACATAGATAATAAATTCAGCGATATTGCCTGTTGTAGCGCGGCCGGCAATGACTTCTTTGCCGCCTATATAAACAGTTAACAGCGTACTGAATCCAACCAATAATAGCATTAAAGGAAAGAACATGGCATTGATTCTTACCAGCTCCATATTTTTGTTTTTATATACTTCACTTTCTTTTGTAAACTCATTACCAAAAGACTCTTCTTTTACAAAAGACTTTAGTATCCTAATACCACTAAAGGCTTCCTGAACAAATGTGCTTAATCTGCTCTGTTGTTCCTGAACTTCTTCGCTCTTGCGGTTCATAAGATCACTTACATAATAAATAGAAATGGATAAAAAGGGGAGAGGAGCAAGAACAAAGAGCGTTAATTTTACATTAACGTAAAGCATGTTTATTGTAATGAGTATAAAAAGAACGATAAGATTTATGGAATACATAATAGCCGGTCCGATATACATTCTAACACGACCTACATCTTCACTAATTCTGTTCATGAGGTCACCGGTATTATTGCGTCTGTAAAAGGCAATGCTGAGCAATTGGAAATGATTATAGACTTCATTTTTTAAGTCATACTCAATTCTTCTGGACATGACAATAATGGTCTGCCGCATAAGAAACATAAAGATTCCTCTAACAAGGGCAACGCCAATAATGAGCAATAAAAAGAGTCCAACCCTGTGCGAAATATCTTTCAAAACGAGGCTCCGATAAACCGCATCATCCTTACCTTCAATGCTTTTCAGTGATTCTATGACAGAATCCAGTGTTTTTCCAACAACACGGGCTGGATAAATGGCCCCAAAATTCTGGACAATTACAAAAAAGCCCCCTAGTAAAAGCAGCCATTTATACTTTAAAAAATACTTATTCAGGTGTTTTAATGACTTCATTTTAACCTTTGCAATTAGCTTTTGTGACCTTAAAAAATAACTATACCTTTGGCCCTTCGGCGGTAAAAATCGGAATTTTACACAACAATTATGATTGAAGTTAAAGATATTAAAGAAACCATAGGCACGGGAGATTTTGTATTCAAAAATCCATCCTTTGCTAACCATGAGCAAATAATTTTTTGTCATGATAAAGAAACAGGTTTAAAAGCAATCATTGCTATTCACAATACAACATTGGGACCTGCTTTGGGAGGAACCAGGATGTGGAATTATAAATCGGAAGCTGAAGGACTTAACGATGTACTTCGTTTGTCAAGAGGAATGACCTATAAAGCAGCTATTAGTGGATTACGTCTTGGCGGTGGTAAAGCAATTTTGTTTGGAGATGCCAAGAAAGATAAGACACCTGAATTGTTTTATAAATACGGTGAGTTTATTGAAACGCTGAAAGGAAGATATATTACAGCTGAAGATGTTGGAACATCTGTGGATGATATGGTTAACATCAGGAAGTTCACCAAACATGTTACGGGTTTGCCTGAAGAATTTGGCGGCGGCGGCGATCCTTCTCCGGTAACTGCTTATGGCGTTTACATGGGAATGAAAGCAGCTGCTAAGAAAAAATGGGGAAACGACAGTTTGACCGGAAAAAAAATTGCCGTGCAGGGAATTGGACATGTTGGAGAAAATCTTGTTCGTTTGATTAGCGAAGAAAAAGCTAAAATTTACATTACCGATATTAACCAGGAACCATTAAAAGCAGTAGCTTCAAAATATTCAGCTGAAATTGTTTCCCCTGAAAATGTATACGATCTGGATATAGATATTTATGCACCTTGTGCCATGGGAGCAACTTTGAATTCAGAAAATATTGAAAGACTGAAGTGTGTAATTGTTTCAGGCGCTGCCAATAATCAGCTGGCAGATGAAACGATCCACGGTGCTTTGCTTGCAAAGAAAGGAATATTATATGCTCCCGATTTTCTTATAAATGCCGGTGGTCTTATTAATGTATTCAGTGAACTTAATGGTTACAATCGGAAGATTGCACTTGAGCATACTCAAAAAATTTACGATACTACTCTTGAAATTTTTGATAAAGCTGACAAGGAAAAAATAACTACCGTTGAAGCGGCCATTAGAATTGCCGAAGATCGTATTTCCAAGGCGAAAGCCAAGTGATTGTATTTCCACATTCTTTTTTATATATCCTGATCTCCAATTATTATGCTTAGCAGAAGGCAACTTCGTATTAAAGTCTTGCAGGCTTTATACGCTTTTTTTCAGGGTGAAAAGAACGATCTTGCAGTAGCGGAACGAGAACTTTTTCGAAGTATAGAAAAGGTAAATGAACTGTATCTGTATATATTATTATTTCTTTCAGAGTTGGCGTATGCCGATAAAACGGACGCTTCTGACCTCCTGCAGAAATTTATTCCTGACGAAGCAGAATTAAAGGCTATTAAGCGACTGTATGAACTTAGGTTTATTAATGCTTTAGAGGATAGTAAAGAGTTTAAGTCTCAGGTAGACCGTTTAAGACTTAGCTGGCAAAATAACGGCGACCTTATTAAGAAAATATTTCTTGAGGTTAGGAAATCGGATTTGTACCGAAATTTTTTTAAGGACAAAGAAGCGGATGAAAAAACTTTTTTGCTGGAAATGATTAAAACCTTCATAGAAGATTCGGAAGCCTTTCAACACCATATTGATGATGAAAGTATATTTTGGAGCGATGATTTTAATTTTTCAATGCATCTTGTGGGACGTACCATTCGGGCATTTTATGAAAAGAATGCTTTTGAATTAATTCCGCTTTACAAGGATGAATCTGATGATAAAGATTTTGCCCGAAAATTGTTTTCACAAACAATACTCAACAATGAAGAATTTGAAAAAGCCATTAGCGAAAGAACGAAAAACTGGGATGTAGAAAGAATAGCTTTAATGGACATTCTTATTCTTAAAATGGCACTGGCAGAACTTATCACCTTTCCCAATATACCGGTAAAGGTTTCCATCAATGAATTTATTGATATTTCAAAAGACTTTAGTACCCCCAAAAGCAAACAATTCGTTAATGGAATTATTGATAAGCTGGCAATTGACTTTACAAAAGAAGGAAGAATAGTGAAGACGGGGAGGGGGTTAATTAGTTAATTAGTTAATTAGTTAATTTTCCGGGTTTGAAAAAATCTATAAATATTCGATCTTTGAATCCTCAATATAATGTTATTTAAAAAGTATTAATTGAAATACAAAAAACGATTTAACATAATGTTTCGCAATACGGTAATAATCCTTCTTTCAGTTTTATTTTTCGGAGGGTGTAAGAATGAAAAAAAATCAGATATCCCTGAAAATGCCATAAATCCGTCAGTAATTGAAAATCCTGTTTCTGCTTCAGGCAAGAATGCAAGAGATAATGTTCCTGTTTTAAAATTTGAATCAGATAAACACGATTTCGGAACTATAACAGAAGGTGAAAAAGTATCTTTTGCTTTTAATTTCAAAAATATTGGAAAAACGGATTTAGTAATAAGAGCGGCACAGGGAAGCTGCGGTTGTACAGTTCCTGAATTTCCAAAAGAAGCAATTAAACCCGCGGATGGTGGAGTCATTAATGTTACCTTTAACAGTGAAGGTAAAGAAGGAGAGCAAATGAAAAGTATAGACATAATTTCTAACACAATGCCTAACGTTTACAAACTATATGTTTCTTGCACAGTAATTAAGCCTAAAAAATAATTTTCAAATAAAATAAAACAATAAATCATGTACAATTTAATTTCAATATTACTTCAGGCACAACAAGGCGGAGGAATGATGCAAATGGTGTTTTTACTTGCCATTGTAGTCGTATTTTATTTCTTTATGATTCGTCCCCAGGTAAGAAAACAAAAAGCCGAAAAAGAATTTAGGACAACACTCGAAAAAGGGGCAAAGGTTGTTACAATAGGTGGCATTTATGGTAAAATTGTTGAGGTAAATGATAAAACATTCATGCTTGAAATAGATAATAATGTAAAGGTCAAAATTGAGAAATCGGCTATTTCAGCAGAAGCAACGAAAGCCATTGAGCAAAATGTACCTGCCAAAGTCTGAAATTATAATCTTTAATTATGGGCTTTCTGAATGAAAGACGTTAATCAGCCAACAAAGAAATCACTTTGGTTAGTATTAGATAAACAGTTGTATATCTTTATGATATGCTTTATTATTGCAACTATTTTCTGGCTTCTTTTAGCACTTTCAAATGAATACAATACTGCTCTTTCTTTTCCTGTAAATTATGTAAACATGCCGGGAAAGAAGGTCATTATGAATGAGCTTCCATCAAAGATTAATGTCAACTTAAAAACTACGGGGTTTAAAATTCTTTCTTTTGGTCTAAAAAAAGAACAAAAACCATTAGAGATTGACGTTGCCGAGAAATTTTCCAATACAAAAATTAATGTCGATTTTTTTGCTTTACCTACAAGTTTTTTCCTTCAGGACTTTTCCAGGGAGCTAGGTAAAGATGTGGCAATTGTTCGATTTGATCCTGATTCAATTGTCTTTAATTTTAGTGATATAATTACTAAAAGAATACCTGTTACTTTTTTTTATAAAGCTGACTTTGAAAAGCAGTATGATTCAACAGGAAATGCTTATGTTGTTCCTGCTGCAATAGATGTTTTCGGTCCACCATCATTAATTCAGAAGTTAACAAGCGTCAGTACGGATTCTATATTTCTGTCAAATCTAAAAGCTCCGGTCAAAAAAAAGGTGAAGTTGATTCCCAATCATTTACTTTCTTATAGTTCCGCTGAAGTAGAATTTAGACTACCGGTTGAAAAATTTACGGAAGGAACTGAAGAAATTGAAATTCATCCTGTCAATGTTGCTTATGGTTATTCTTTAAAAACTTTTCCTGATAAGGTTAAGGTGCGTTATCTGGTCTCTATAAGCAATTATAATAAAGTTGATGCTTCTATGTTTGATGCAATTGTTCAAGGGGGAGAAAAAGGAAATAGGCCGGGCTCGAAACTGGAAGTAAGCATTATTACAAAACCTTCGTTCATTCGAATCACTCGTTTGGAACCTGAAAAGGTAGACTATATACTGCGTAAACAATGAAAGTTGTTGGAATAACAGGTGGAATTGGAAGCGGCAAGTCTATTATTTGCCGGATATTTAAATCATTAGGTGTACCAGTATATAATGCCGATGAATCGGTTCATTCACTTTATGAAAGGCATGCTGAAATCACTAAAAGAATTGGAAAGGAGATTTCGGAAAATGCTTTGGATAAGAATGGAAAAATCAATAGAAAGAATCTTGCTGAAATAGTATTTTCCAATCCGGATAAATTGAAAATTCTTAATGGAATTGTACACCCTGCGGTTAAAGAAGATTTTGAGAATTGGTTGTCCAATCACAAGAATTTTTCTTATGTATTAAAGGAAGCAGCAATACTCTTTGAAAGCGGCGCCTACAAAGCCTGTGATAAAATTATTACAGTAACTTCGCC
>JAYURB010000336.1:0-3197 GCA_043756425.1 Bacteroidota bacterium | reverse complement strand
TGATCAATTTCTATAACCTTGTCAATCAGCTCAAGCCCTTTTATCGATTGATACGGCAAAGGCTTCTGCAAAGAATTGTAAAAATGAGCATTGAGTATGGGATAAAGGGTTTCATTGATCAACGATGATTTGCCGCTTCCCGAAACACCGGTAACACAAACGAGTTTACCAAGTGGAATTTTTACGGAGACATTCTTTAAATTGTGACCCGTAGCTCCTTTCAGTTCCAGAAATTTTCCTGAACCGGTACGATACGACTTGCGTGATTCAATCTTTCGTTTTCCATTCAGATAGTCTGTTGTAAGACTCTGCTGTTTCATGATTTCACGAGGCGTTCCCTGAGCTACAATCATTCCACCATGAGTTCCTGCTCCCGGTCCGAGATCGATAATATAATCAGATGATAAAATGGTTTCTTTATCGTGTTCAACAACAATTACTGTATTTCCGGCATCCCTTAATTCTTTCAGAGAATTAATCAGCCTTACATTGTCGCGCTGGTGCAAACCAATGCTCGGTTCGTCGAGAATATACAAGACGCCCACGAGCTGAGAACCAATTTGTGTTGCCAGCCTGATTCGTTGCGATTCTCCTCCGCTTAAACTCTTCGAACTCCTATTCAGTGTAAGATAATCGAGTCCGACGTCGAGTAAAAATTTTATTCTTTTTTTAATTTCTTTAATTACTTCCTGACCAATCTTTAATTGTTTCTGACTTAATTTTTTTTCAACTGTATCAAACCAGTAAGCAAGCTGGATAATATCGAGGCCGGCCAGTTCGGCAATGTTTTTATCGTATATCCGGAAATAAAGTGATTCTTTTTTAAGCCTTGCACCTTTACATTCAGGACAGGAAACCGGCTGCATGAAACTTTGTATCCATCGGCGCATGGAAGGCGAGGCTTGATCGTTGTCCTGATTAATAATGAAGTTAATAATTCCTTCAAACGTTACCGGTTGATTATAGCCGCCTCCGGATCCATAATCCATTGATACATTGAGTACATCATCGGAACCGTATAGAATAACATTTAGAGATTCTTCGGGAATTTCTTTAATGGGCGTGCTTAGAGTAAAATCATATTTTCTTCCAAGAGCAATAAGCTGCTTGAAAATCCAATTATCTTTTTGCGGTCCGAGTGGTATTATTCCACCCGATTTTATGTTTTTACCGGGATCAGGAATAATACTTTTCATGTCTATTTCTGAAACAGTTCCTAAGCCATTGCAATGTTTACAGGCTCCGTAAGGAGAGTTAAAGGAAAAAGTATTGGGCTGTGGTTCATCATACGATATTCCTGACGTCGGGCACATGAGGTGGCGACTGTAATAATTATCTTTTTCTTTTCCGTGTTCAAGTATAAGTATCGTTCCTTTTCCAAGTTTCATTGCCAATGCCAATGACTCAGCAAGCCGCTGTCGTACATCGCCTGAAATTTCAATCCTGTCTATTAAAAGCTCTATATCGTGCGTTTTATAACGGTCGAGCTGCATTCCTTTTTTTAATTCAACAAGATGCCCGTCATTTCTTACTTTCAAATAACCCTGCTGCATGAGCTGCTCAAACAATTCCCTGTAATGTCCTTTTCTTGCTTTTACAAGAGGAGCATAAAGCAGAATTTTTTTTCCGTCAAATTTTTTAAAGATGAGGTCGATGATTTGATCGTCGCTAAGCTTAATCATTTTTTCTCCGGTTACGTAGGAGACAGCTTCAGAAGCTCTGGCAAAAAGAAGACGGAGAAAATCATAAATCTCTGTAATAGTTCCGACAGTTGAGCGTGGATTGAGATTGGTTGTTTTTTGTTCAATAGAGATTACAGGCGATAATCCATTGATCTTATCAACATCGGGACGTTCCAAATTGCCGAGAAACTGACGGGCATAGGCTGAAAAACTTTCCAAATACCTTCTCTGTCCCTCTGCATAAATAGTGTCGAAAGCAAGGGATGATTTCCCGCTTCCACTAAGTCCGGTAATAACAATCAATTGGTTTCGTGGAAAAGAGAGATCAATATTTTTCAAATTATGAACCCTGGCACCAAATACTTCCAATAAATCTTTTTCTTCCGTCATTAAAAGCCGTAATAATCTGTAACACAAAAAAACAGCCTGCAAAAGTACGGAAAACAAGGCATAAAATTCACTCCGTCTAATGTCAATTTACAGAAAGGTTGATATAATGAGAAATATTTTTACAGTCTGTTCGTTTCCATGGGATAATCTTTATTTCTTTGCAGCAATGAAAATTTTACGTATTTCTATACTAGTGTCCCTACTATCATCAAATATATCAGCACAAGATGGTGGTTCAGGTGTTTACTCCTTTCTTGATATACCCGCTTCTGCTCGCGTAGCAGCTTTGGGAGGAACATTAATAACCGTGAAGGATAATGACCTTAATACTGCTTTACAGGCTTCGTCATTGCTCAATCCTTCCATGAATAATTCGCTCTCATTAAGCGGAGTTTCTTATGTTGACGGAATTAAATTCGGCGATGCAGCGTATGTGAAGGACTATGGTAAGTATGGTACGTATATGGCCTCCATGCATTATGCAGCTTATGGACAATTTCTGGAAACGGATGAATTTGGAAATGTTAATGGTACATTCAGAGCTTCTGATTATGCTCTTTCTATTGGCGGTGGTTATTCCTATAATCGCTTTTTTTCTTTTGGTGCAACACTGAAAACAATTTACAGTGATTATTATGTTTACAATGCTTTTGGATTGGCTATGGATTTATCTGCAACCTATTATGATTCCTTGCATAATCTAACAGCCACTTTTGTTTTTCGTAATGCAGGTGTGCAGCTAAAAAATTACATAAAAAATAATTCAGAACCACTCCAAACTGAAGCTATGGTTGGGATTTCCAAAAAACTTACACATACGCCACTGCGTTTCAGTTTAACCTATAGGCATCTTGAGAAATTCGATCTTTCTTATTATGATCCATATAACCTTGGCGATGTAGATCCGCTTACCGGAGAACAGCAAATTAAAGAGATAAAATTCTTCAACAAATTATCCAGACATTTCATTATAGGAACGGAAATATTACTCTCAAAGAATTTTCACCTTCGCGGTGCTTATAATTTTCAAAGAAGAAAAGAACTTGGCGTTGAAACGCGCGGCGGCACTGTTGGATTTTCCATGGGCGTTGGCTTAAAAATAAGCAAATTCATTATCAGCTACGG
>JAYURB010000335.1:0-7610 GCA_043756425.1 Bacteroidota bacterium | reverse complement strand
CTTGCATTTTCTGTTATAAATTGTGAAAGGCCTATTGCAGAGGGCCAAAGTTCTCCCCAGTAAGGAATATTTTCATTAATAACATCGGGATGATCCTTGCTTTTCCTAAGTAATTCGTCAAAGAGACTTTCCGGATCTTTTATTTGAGCAATTTTAAGAATAAATTTTCCAATTTCTAATTGTAAAATCTCTTCAGGGTAAGATAAACTCATAATAAAAAAGTAAACTTTA
Organism: Bacteroidota bacterium; assembly: GCA_043756425.1. GTDB lineage: Bacteria > Bacteroidota > Bacteroidia > AKYH767-A > 2013-40CM-41-45 > JADKIH01. The sequence goes on along the minus strand of JAYURB010000335.1, from coordinate 7,379 downwards.
ATTTAAGAGCGTTTATCTTTCAATAATAACCTTTCCGGTAACTTCAAAATTTCCTGAAGAAACGCGCATCCGGTAAGCGCCGGGAGCTATTCCGGAAACATTAAGAACGGTATAATTTCCGGAATGCGTTTGGGATAGTACAAGTCGTCCGGTAATATCATAAAGGTTATAAGCATAATTACCTATAGCGTTTGAAAGCTTAACAACAATTGTTTCAGAGGCAGGAATGGGAAATATTTTCAGAATATCATTGGCGGAGACGGAAGCAATAGAAGTTGTAGCAGTATCCTGATAGTATATCTGTATTCCTCCGCCATAAAAACCCAGAAGCATATCGGTAAGAGAGTCTCCATTCAGATCACCACCGCTAACAGAAAGATTGTATGAAAATCGTGAGCCGGCTACTTTTTCGAGAATTGAATCCAACAAAGTAAATGTACCATTGAGGTTACCGTTAATATTTCCATAGAGATAAACTTTTCCCTTCATGCAGCTAACCAATAAACGAAGATCACCGTTTTGTTCAAAAAGGAAAGGCACTGAATAACCATCGGGGAATCCGGCTGTTTGTACAACAATTTTTCCAAGCGTATCAGATGTTGCACTGTTTGAGAAAAAAGGAGTTCCTGTTGAACCGGCATTACGAAAATATTTTACCAGACCATTTTTACCTCCAATGACCAAATCGAGTAAACCATCGTGGTCAAGATCGAATAACTGAGGAGTGCTTCCCTGACCAATACTGATGCCCATATAATTGAAAACAGGATTTGCAAAAACAGCGGCAACACCCGGACCAGCCGTGTTTTGAAAATAACCCAATCGTCCGTTATCCAGGCCAAGAATCATGTCTTCATCGTTATCACCATCGACGTCTCCGAATGCAGGATATATCTGACCGGGTAAAGAAAGAGTCTGCAAACCGGCGTAATTATCTGTAACATATTCGAAAGAAGGAGTGGAAGAAGTGCCTGTATTTTTATATAAGGTCAGACCTGTTGAATATGTAGTGGGCGAGGTTGTGAGATTTTTGTTACCAATGATTAAGTCCTTTAATCCATCAGCATTATAATCAAACAAAACAGGCGTTGCCGATTCGCCAACATCGATCATTTCATTTTGAAGAAATTCATTGGTCTGAAAATTAAATACAGGAACAGCATTTGTACTTGTGTTTTTATACATCCAAACACCCTTATTATTTTCGTATTCACTTTGCGTTACGACAAGATCTTTCAAACCGTCGTTATCCAGATCCAGATAAGAGTGCGTGGTAAAGGAATGCAGGTTAACAGAAGTATCGTATGAAGGAAATAATGTATCCTGAGGCTGAACCATGTGCGCACTATTGGGTGTACCGCCATTAATAACCAATAAACTGTTATTAGTTTGCGAGTCGCCTATAAGTGCGTCTTTATCGCCATCTCCATCGATGTCAATCGTACGAATGTTGGCATAGGTGTCGTCACGCACGGCCAATTCATATGAACCGCCGCCGGTATTCTGAAAGCAGCTGATATTCCAGGATCCAACGGCAACATTTGCAAACAATCCTGATCGTAAAGAAAAGTCGCCCCAGGCATTTGTTACAAGGACAAAATCGTTCAGAGAATCACAGACACCATAATCTTCAAGGGACATGTTTTTATAATATGCAAAAGCACCGGCACATTGAAACTGCTGTCCAAGAATATCCATATCACCGTCTCCATCAATATCATCAAGATCCGGAACGAGATAAGAACTTGCAAAAATATTGAAGAGAATCGGTCCGCCGCCATCGTATTTCATTGTTGAATCTACTAGTGTAAAAACAATGTTGCTTCCTTGAGACTCGTTGCGAAACTGAGCAATGCCGTTGTTGAAATAGTTCGTGGTAAAAAGGTCCGGTTTATTATCGCAATTATAATCGTATAGATACGCCCAGCCTTTTAATACCGGAAAACGTTCGGCGTATTGCGGCGCATACTCCCAACAATGAATTCCGCCGGTACCTTTATTTATGAATGTAAGAGATCTGTTATTACTGCGGTCGAAAGCAAAAAGGTCGGGCACATTATCTCCGTTCAAATCTATTTCTGAAAATACCGGAAAGTTTAATCCCCCTGCCCAAGGTAATTCAAGGGGCAGATTTTTAATTACAGGAATTGAATTGTTAAGGGTAAAATTGTTTTGGCTTTTGACACTAATGCATGCTAAACCAAAAAACAGAGTTAGTATATATTTCATAAGTAGTAAAGGTAATGTTAATACATTTTACGATCTATGAAATAAGGGAAGATGACAAAATATTAACATTCTTGATTACTAACAGGTTTTTTTCAAAAAATGGATTCCCACGTTAAAACAATTTGTCATCAAACTGGGGTAATACAACAAAAGAAAAGGGATTAACTTTTGTTTTGCAAAATGTAGATTGCCAAATCAAGTTTCCGCATTAGAGAAGGAATCAGTCCTGAAAAATCAGAAAGTCCGGGAGAATTAAAATCAAGTGCTTCTCTAAAATTACCCAACAAATCCGCATGCGTATGAAAGAGAGAACCCGGCGTAAGTTGAATCTCTCTGTATTGTTCGGCCACGCCTTTAATCATGGACTTCAATTCCATTTCGCTTAAATGATATTCAATAAGTTTTTCCTTTATAGAAGTTTGCTTTGGGCTTGCAAGAATCTTTTGAAAAGAATTTAATTGAAATTCACAAACCTTACGCATCAAAACCTGGTCTTGTTCAGAGAGCTTTAATTTAATCATTTTATTTCATTCAAGGGCGCAAAGATAAAGGGGTTCAGGAATAAATCAAGAAAATATTGACATTTTATCAACAAATCAAATGCCTCTAAAATCCGCTACTGAAGCGGTTTTCGGAATAAATTCGGTTGAAAAGTTTATGCAACGGTTTTTTGAATTCCTGTTACTCATATGAGAACGAAAAACAATATTGCACTGCCAGACTTAATTTTTTACTATCCGTTTATTGAATACCCTTTGGCCTGAAAGTATTTTCAGAATATAGGTTCCTGGAGGCAGATTATCTCCAAAGGTTAACTCTGATTTAACTTTTTTTCTCTCTAGTAAAAGAGCGCCTCTTAAATCGTAAATAAAAAAATCTATTTCTTCACCTGAGTGGATGGTAAAGCTCGATTGAGAAGGATTAGGAAAAACAACGATCGTATTACCTCTCAAAGACGTGGGCTCATTCATTCCTACGCAACCATCAAAAGTGACCAATACAGTATCCCGGTTAACACAATTAAAATTATTGGTAACGGTAAGTATGAAAGAAAAAGTTCCAAGGCCATAACCTGAGGTATCAACATTGAGTGCAGAAGTGTGAGAACCGGTCGACCACGTATATGCAGCAAATGTTCCGGCGGTCAGATACGCTGATTCGTTGGAACAAACCGTCTGGTCGGTTCCTAAATTTGGATATGGAATAACGTTAACCGTAATAATCTGACTGCTTGAATTGCTGCAATTAAAATTATCGGTATAGGTATAAGTAATCGGGTGTTGGCCCGGGCCTGCTATTCCCGTATAAAAAATTCCTGAACCAACAGCATTGCCGCTGTAAGATCCGCCGGCGGGACTTCCACCAGAAAGAGCAACAGGTCCGGTATTCTGGCAAACCGAATTAAGTGCAGAGAAGGTGACCTGTGGGATTGTTCGAATAGTAAGATTGGAAGTGTCAGAGCTGCTGCAACCGAAAGAATCAGTATAATTATAAGTAATGAGAAATGTTCCTGCCCCGGTTACAAGAGGAGAAAACTGATTATTACTCACACCGTTTCCACTATAGGCTCCTCCGGTCGGAGTTCCTGCTGTAAATGTAAATGGTGGTGTATTAAGGCATGCCGAAGGAAGAGTAGCAAAAACAACATTGGGTAGTGCTCTCACACGTATATATACTTCGGCTGTATCGCTGCAGCCGGAAACATCGGAATAAACATAGCGAATGAGGTGTTGACCTACACCTGCTGTCAACGGATAGAATCGGCCGGATGAAACACCTGTCCCGCTATAGCCGCCACCGGTCGGATTACCTCCGCTTAAAATAAACGAAGGGGTATTTATACAAACATCATTGAAAGCAGGAAGGATAACATTCGGTGTATTAATAACAAGTATGTTCGATGTATCGGAAGAAATACAACTATGAATATCAGAGTAGGTATAGGCTATTACATGCTGTCCGAGTCCCGCAGCTGCGGGATTAAATTTTCCATTGGAAACACCATTTCCCGAATATGTTCCACCGGAAGGGATGCCGGAAGTAAGCGTGTACAAAGGAGCATTGATGCATTTGTTGGGAAAACTACCAATTGAAACATTGGGAAGCTGATAAACAGTTATAGAAATATTTTTAGAATTAGTACAGCCGGTGGCAGTATCCGTTCCAATAACATTATAAGAAATATTGTTAATAGGTTTTGCCCAAACAACAGAATCTGAATCCGATGATAATGTTGAAGAGGGGCTCCATTGATAGGTATTAGCGCCTTGTACTACGAGTTGAACAGAATCTCCTTTACAAATTCCAAGTGAAGTAGAGGATATTGTCATCGTAAAACCAAGGGCAAAATCATTTGCCTCAGGGTAATTGGTCAAAAGATAATTAGTTCCCGTCAAGGTACCATTGAATTCAAAGATTGCAAAATAATATTGTGTACCTCCCTGAAGTCCGGTAACTGTTACAGAGGTCCCCCCTTGATTATACACTACATAATTTCCATTTCCCAAGTTACTTCCCGAACCGAATAAGGAACCTGCAGTGTATGTCTGTGCATCAACAGGCAAAGCGCTTACAGGAGCATTGGCTGAAGCAATTACAATTCTTTTACTTCCATCGCCGGCAACAAACAATAAGTCTATTTCATTACAAACTGTTGAAGTTGCTGTAAAAGAAGATGGCTGGAGAGTAGGCTCTGCAGCTAATACAGCAAAAGCTCTGTCACTAAAAATAAATAATAATGAAAGGAAAAAAAATAAAAACTTTTGTGAAGATTGAATACCCATGATGATTTTAGTTAATGGACTTTATTTTTAGAGTTTACAAAGTTAACATCTAAATTGCATTTTATCTTACATAATACAATAAAATTGAGGCTTTTGTTACATTTTTATGGCAAATCAATTCAAGAAACAAGTAAAAATTTACGGATGAAGGTATTCCTGTTCTGAATAAAAAATTTATATTTGAAAAGATGGAAAAGGGCAGTATTGCAGTCAATCAAAAGAGCTATAGTTTACTTGAAGTGCTGCAAAGTATTCAGTCTGTTATAAAGAATACGTATGGGAGTAAATTATTCTGGGTTCGCTGTGAATTATCGAGGATAAGTTTACACACTCAAAGCGGGCATTGTTATCTCGAATTAATTGAGAAAAATGAATCCTCTATCCTTGCCCAGCTTCATGGAATTATTTGGGCTGATAAATACAATGCAATTTGTGAAAAGTTTCTTTCCATAACTCAGACAAAGCTTGGGTCCGGAATAAAAGTGATGTTTCAATGTTCCGTTAGTTTTCATCCTGTTCATGGGCTTTCATTGTTTATTACAGACATAGAGCCATCTTTTACTTTAGGGGAAATGGCCAGAATGAAAAACGAGTCCATTGCAAAACTGAAAGCGGAAGGATTATTTGATTTGAATCGCAGGCAGCCAATTTCTATTATTCCGGGAAGGATAGCTGTTATTTCAGTAGATACCAGTCGGGGATATCAGGATTTTATTAGCACGCTTGAAAATTATCCCAGGAGATTTTTAATCAAATGCACGTTGTTTGATGCAGTGTTGCAAGGCGAAAATGCTGTTCCTTCATTTATCCGTGCTATTAAAATTATTGAAGACCGGAAAAAAGATTTCGATGCTATCGTTATTGTCAGAGGTGGTGCCGGTGATGCCGGCCTTGCATGTTATGATGATTATTCATTGGCAGCAACAATCGCACGAACCAGTCTGCCCGTTATTTCAGGAATCGGCCATGCTACCAATGAAACTGTCGTAGAAATGGTAAGCTTCAAAAACTGCATTACGCCAACAGCAGCGGCAACTTTTCTACTTGAAAAGTTTGAATTGCAAGCCAATCGTCTGAGTGAAAATACTACTGTTCTCCGCAAAGCCTCAAAAACTTATTTCAGCGATGAAAAACAAACGCTTTCATCCTACATAGAAGTTTTTTGTCTTATGGTAAACCACAGACTTAGCGAGCAGGAATTTGAATTGAAAAGTTTGCATGCAGCAATGCCTTCATTTGTCAATAGTTATTTATTAATTTCAAAACAATTTTTGACTCAATCCATTCATACCGTTGTTAATGCTAAAAAACTCGGAAATCATTTTGTATTTTTATCGGATCTTAACAGAGTTGTTTTAGAAATCAGGGATAAAGCTGTTTTTTTACTTTCGTCTTCCAATGAAGCTATAAAAAAACAAAACCTGAAAGTAGCAACACAAACGATTGAAAGACAAAAAGAATTGCTTGAATATATTACCGGAAAAGTAAACCTGCTGGATCCTGTAAATACGCTTAAACGCGGGTATTCGATTACAAGGCATAATGGGAAAGTCCTTACAGATGCGCAAATAGCAAAACCGGGAATGTCGCTTGAAACTACTTTGGCAAATGGCATTTTGCACAGTACAATAGATAAAAAGAAATAGTAATGGAAAAAAGAAAAACATATGAAGAGTCTTTTGAAGAACTTCAAACCATAGTAAAGGAAATAGAATCGGGAAGCATAGGTGTTGACGCATTAAGTGAAAAAGTAAAACGTGCAGGAGAATTAATAAAGTTCTGTAAAGAAAAACTTTTTAAGACAGAGCAGGAAGTCAATGAAGTGCTGAAACAAATTGAAAAATAATTTCTTCCTCGTGAATCCTATCCCTTCCATCATTGCACAGTATGATTTCAATTTTCAGTGGGCTAAAAAACTCGTTGAAGATGTAAACGATGATCAAATGACAGCATCTCCTTTCCCTGGTTTTGAAAATCATCCGGCTTTTACACTAGGTCACCTGGTTACAGGCAGCGCTATGATGGCCGAAGATCTCGGAGGAACTTTTAATGTTCCCGAAGGATGGAAGGAACTTTTTGTAAGAAAAGGTCCTGGCGACCCCACACTGCCTGAAATAAATGCAAAAGCGTATCCGGATAAAAATACTTTATTAAGCGAACTCAGTAAACAACATGAAATTGTGAAAAAACTGCTTCTTTTCTCTGATGAAAATAAATTTAATGAAAAAATAAAGTGGCGGTTTAATATGTATTTTCCTACAATGCTGGACTTAGTATTTTTTATGTGCGTGAGCCATGAGTCTATGCACCTGGGACAGCTTTCTGCATGGAGGAGAGCGATGAAATTGCCTTCGGCATTGGCCAAGC
>JAYURB010000334.1:0-7618 GCA_043756425.1 Bacteroidota bacterium | reverse complement strand
TCCAAACTTAGGAAGAAAACGCCCGGCATGAATCATTAAATTCGAGCCGGCCATATAAACAAGATTCATTTGTTCCAGTCCAAAGGAAGCTTCCCCTTCACCAGTCTCCACTTCAAGTTCAGGTTCAATGAAAAGCCGATCAGACAATTTGGCAAGAAACTTTATGGAAAAACTAACATCCCCGAAACTGGAGAAAGTGCTATCCGAAGCATACAAGAAAGTTCCATGCCCTGATACCAGAAGTTTGTTAACTCCAAAGTTTCGGGCACTTTCATTTTCGCTTTGTGCAAATACCAAAGCAATACTTCCAAAGGAGCAAGCAAATAATAGTAGTTTTAGTTTCATTGTTTATTTATTTATAAGGTGTCACTTATTTGATGAAGTTGTCTTGGTTTTTTTTCCCAAGACGCGAATGTAATTTATCAATCCCCAACGTTGTTTCTGGGTTAGAATATCTTTATATGCCGGCATTGGGTTATGACCATTGGACAATTCATAAAATAAAGAACCATCGGTTTGCGATTGCACAATAACAGAAGTATGATTCGCAGGGCGGATCGTTAGTCCTGCAGAAGCAACACCATCACCCTTTCCACCGGAGCCGTGACATACCGCGCATATCTTTGAATAAAGAACTTTACCTGTATCCGTTATTGCAACATTATTAACATAAGGATTATGAACAGTATCTGTCCATTCCGGTGTATCCCATTTACGCTTGTGATCATCAATTTCTTTCTTAGTTTGGGCAAGAGCAACATGCATGTTTACAATACAAAGTAGAAAGAAGGTAAAAGAACGCCGATAAATTATATGAATTAAACTACTTTTCATTGGTAAGTTGCTGTTATTCGGTAGATGTTACATTATAAAGAAGCACCATTTTATTTTCTACTTCAAGAAAATAACCTGATAATTTTTCAAATGTAGGCTTATCATTTACTTACAACTATGATCCTTATCACATAATCTAAAATTATAGTGGTTCATATACCGGATAAATTCAGAAATTGCACCAATTACCTAATCAAAAAATATATTAAATTGGCAAAATCGCTCCATATTATAATTTACCGCTACAATTCAGATTATTCTTATTTTAAAAAACCAAGACTTTTTATGAAGACACCACCACTAGTAAATCCTTTTACAATTATCTTTTTATTTGTATTTCTCCTTTTTCATATTTCCTGCTTTTCCCAATCAGAAGAAAAAAATTATCCGGTGGTGGAAGGACAGGTTTTACTTTCGACGAATGGTCATGCGGCTTTCCTAAACTTAGGAGGAGTAAATTTAAAGTTCATATTTAAAAAGTTTAATCTTGGAATTAATATGGGGCCGTCAATAAAATTTGAAAATGAATCGTCAAAACTAAATGCTGTTCCAGTTCTTGGGATCGGACCACAGATTTATTTGTTTAAAAACAAAAAACTAATCGTCAGTTTTCTGGCATACTACCTCAACAGCAAAAAAATATGGACCCAGTCTGCAGGTATTGGCTACATACTGACCGGGTCCAAATAAATTTAAAAATAATATGATAATCCGACTGAATTAACCTGCAAAAATGTAAGCACATCCATGCTCCTTGGCGCGCCCAAGCGCCCAAACACCGGAAGGAACTACTTGTATCCCTGGCAATAAACCCGCCATCCAATCTTTCATTACTTCATCAGGATTCAAGTTCATTTGCCCGGCAAGTACATTTGAATAAACAGTCATAGCTGCATGACATACACAAATCATTACCCCACTTGCCTGTAATTCATTAATGCCAATAGCAACATTTCCGAAACCCGGAATTTTAAAATCGCCCGGCGCCGGCTTCCAGAAAGGGTTACGTTTCGTTGCAGCTGTTGCTGCATCGGCAGCCTGGAAAGCATGGCCCGGGTCACCGGCCTTAAAAACTTCAGCGAATTTATACTTAGCCCAAAGTCTGTCTTCAAAAGCATAACAGATAGCGTCATGCCTTAGAACAAGAACTACACCGCAATCTTCCTCAGGACTTCCGGTTGCAGCATTCGTTAATAAAAATACTTTAGGCCAGGCAAAGGGCATAATCTCATGAGGTCGCGTGGCATCAAATACTACACGATGTTTGCCTTTGATCTTGTCGAACCAAATATCTGCAGCACCTTTTGGTGCCCCATCAGTTTTGGCCCCCTTCTGCAAAGGGTCTGTTTCTTCCATGACAGATTCGGCTTTTAATTTAAAAGGTGACGTTAATGCGGCAAAACCAAGAGCAGTTATACCACTTGCCATTTTCACTAAAAATCCCCTACGGGCTGAGGGTTGATTTAAACTTTTTTCTTTCATGATTATAGGTTTTAAAAAAGTAAAAAATATATATAGAATATGTGAGAATCAAAATTATACTAAAAATTAAATATTGAAAATGAAATCACTTGTTTTTTTTATAGAAATCTTTAATTGCACTAAAAGGACCAAATTTATGCTGATTTTCGCTAAATGAATCGGTATAAGGTCCGAATGGTAAATCAACAGGTTTTTTTGATATATCCGGCCAGTCTCCTCTAAATTTTTTCACCGGTCTAGGCATATTACTTATATGTGCTGCAACATCCCATGCCTCCTCATCAGACAGGACGGGAGTTTCGAAACTACTTTTCAAATTAGGCATGTTGTACTTAATAAAACCAGCCAGACGCGAAAGACGAAATAATCCGGCTGCATTGTTATAACTATGACTTCCCCATAGTGGAGGATACAAATAAGTAATACTATCGTCGTTCAGCTTTCCTTCTCCATTGTTCCCGTGACAGGTTATGCAATTTTTTTCAAAAACTATTTTACCCTTTTCGGGATCTGCAGCTCTATTAAGGAATGGCAAATCTACTACAGAGGCACCCTGGGGTGTAATACCTTTCTTTACATCCTTTCCCACCCAATTTATATATGCTACCATGGCTTGCATCTCCCTGCTAAGGGTATCGATTTTTCTTCCGTTTAAACTTCGTTCCATACAGTCGTTTATCCTTTTATAAAGATTCTCAAGTGTTCCTGATCGTGGACGAAACTTTGGATAGTTGGAAAAGACAGCACTAAAACTATTTGCATACAATTTTGTTCCTGCGTTTAAATGACAGTTCTGACAACTCATGCCATTCTCATTGTGATTGATTATTCCGTGCGGACCAAAATATTTTCCTGTGTTGGAAATTAATTCTCTTCCGTATTTTATCATTTCTCCGGAACGATCATTTGTTATTGTTGCAGTATCAGGAGCCCTCCAGTCATCTTCCGGCAACAGATTCGCTATTGTATCTGTTGAACTGCTGACATAATTATTATTAAGCTCCGTTTCCGCTTTTTTCTTTTCAGAGGAACAAGAAATCAAAAAGCAATATAGAATGGAGCACGACAGAGAAATTATCAAAATATTAAATTTCATTCTAACTAAATGTATATAAAATTGTAAATTTAATAATAAAGGATCTTCTTCGTAATAATATCCCCATTAATATTTTCAATCGTAATAAGATAAAAGCCTTTACTTAAAAAGGACAGGTCCAAATCCACAATTTCGTTATCCACATTTGTTTGAATCAAAACCTTATTTCCCGTAAGTGCTAAAACTGTAATACTCCGAATTTCCACCTTACTGCTTATCCTGATAGAAGATGCTGATGGATTCGGAAAGACAAATAAATAATTTTTCAAACTTCCTTCTTCGATTCCGGCACTCGTATTCCGGCCAATCAACCGGATAGCATTATTATTATAATCGGCTACATATATCATCTGCACTGAGGAATCAATTAAAACAATTCCTCGTGGATAATTAAATGTTGCCATTGAATCGATTCCGTTGATAAATGATTGGGATCCGTTACCGGCATAAGTTATAACTGTTCCGCTCAAAAAATTTGCTTTCCGGATTCTGTTGTTGAATGTGTCACTTATATACAATTCATTGCTGCTAGTATCCATGAATAATTCTGTTGGTGTATTCAAGCGTGAAAAACTTAAAGAATTATCAAGAAAGCTTCCATTGCCCGGACCAACAGGACCACTACCGATAAGTGTAGTAACAATTCGCGCAGTATCAATCTTTCGAATACGGTGATTGTATGCGTCGGCCACATAGATGTTTCTGTATTGATCAATGGACATTCCTGCAGGCGTATAAAACCTGGCTGAAGTATCAGCACCATCTGTTAGTGCGCCAATACTGCCAACGCCTATTGCTGTTCCCCCGCCCGCATATGTAGTAACCATACCGGAAGGGTCTATTTTCCGGATACGATGATTCCAGCTATCGCTTACAAATATGTTTCCTGAAGGGTCGATACATATTCCACGTGGGTAATTAAACCTTGCCGTCGAATGACTGCCGTCCAAATAACCTGCAGTACCACTTCCTGCAACTGTACTTACAATTCCCTGATTGGAAATTTTTCGAATGCGTTGATTTAAAAAATCGCTTACATAAATATTACCGGAATCATCCACACAGAGATCGGAAGGACTGTTAAATAGTGCTGAATCTATAGGGCCGTCTTTAAAACCGGCTGCACCTGTTCCCGCATAGGTAATAACGGTTCCCAAAGTTGTATTGATTTTTCTAATGCAATTGTTGTTTGCTTCTGCAATATAAATATTTTGAAATTTATCAACGCACATACCAAACGGTCCGTTAAAGGCTGCGCTATCAATAGAACCATTGATGAATCCGGGTGTTCCGTTACCTGAATGAGTTGTTACGAAATTTTGTGCTTGTGCATTGCCAAAGCAAAATATGATTATGCATAAAATAAAAATGCAGGTTGTCCGCATAATCTAGTCAGGTTTTCTCTTCTATTAATTCATATCAAAGATAGCAAAGTAAAAATTAGATTTAATGCGAGAATAAAACGTTCTGCACCATAATAAACCTGCCAATTTATTCTATGGATGAATAACCACTAAAGTATAGTAGACATTATTTTCCATTAATCCATAATCAGCAGACTCCACTACTCCGTCGCCGGTAATATCTTCGGGTATATAACCGATCAAGGTATAATAAACAGCGCCTTCCATATCGGAATAATCCTGTGATTCTATTACTCCGTCCTGATAACCGCGCCCAAGCCGGGCATCAGAAATATCTCCGCTGTACATTGCGAAATTACCGTCGCCTAAATCTTTTAGATTATTTCCGTACGCCCGGTTTTGTAAATCAGCAAATGAATAGGCAATAACAGAACCGGAAAACAAAACAGGAATTGCACTCCATGATGTAATGGAATTGTGATGTTTCAGAACAATGTAATAGCTATTATTATCGGTTGATGAAGGAAAAACAAAACCTCCGTTTCCATTAGTTGAAATCAGCCCTTTTACGCTTAGTATTAAATCATATGGAGAAACGGAGCGATGCAATTCAACAGTGACGGTATCACAAATTGTCTGATTGTTAGTCAGACCATTATTATAAAGAACAGGAGTCATCGTTCCATTGGAGACATAGTAACCTTCAATATATACTCTTATGTTCAAGGTAACAGAAGATGGCTCATCTATAAGTCCGTCGCAATCGTCATCCTGATTGTTATTAAATATTTCCGCTGTACTGCAACTCTCCATATCGTTTACATCAAGCAGGAATACCTGATTGCCGGCTGAACTTCCCCAATCAATGTTGCGATACGTACGGTAAACGTTACCTAATGAATCAATATAACGAAAAGTTACCTTACCTGGTTTAGAATCGGTACCTCCCGTAAGTATATTAGGAATAGAAGCCCATGTTCTTGTTCCCAGGAAAGCGCCATTAATAATATTCAAAGGTGGCCCTGCAGGAAAATCATCGTGATCGATATATATCTGTCCTCCTTTTGAATTCAATAATCCGCCAAAAACACCTGTAACATTTCGCAACTGACCTCCCATTACTCTATAAGCCGTTGTAGTAGTTGTGCCAAAAGTAAATTGCAATTTGTAAAGTCCGAAAGGAGTCATATTCAGAACATAATCCGCAGTATCTCCGCCAGGCCAGGGAGTAAGGTCATTGTCTGTAGTGAAACATACAGCATCACTTCCAAATCCGCCGGGATTATTAGAAATCGCCAAATTTCTTTGCCAGAAAATAGAATCTTTAAAATATTTCACCGAGCCTGAACCGGTACTTCCATTTAAATTATAATAAATCCACGAACCCGTATTGAAATTATAGAAAGCCCAATCGCTGCCATTGGAAAACGTTTCATAATAATGTAAATATTGAAAAATAATATACTCAGACCATGGATAATGTTGCGTTCGCACCCAGCCTTTTTTCCCTGGCTGAATAGTACAATCAAAAATTCTTTGCTTGCCAATCCAGTCTGCAACCGGCCTATTTTCGACACTCGTTATTACTGATGAAAATAAATTAATCATTAAGCTTCTTGTCGGAGTAGCAAAATGATGAGTGTTGAGATAATTGTAATACGCAAGATTAAATTTCTTGAAAATCAAAGAATCTTCCAAATGAATTTTTCTCATTGCGGCAGCACCCATTTCATAACGTTCCCAGTGAAGGTTCATTCCTCCATAGTCGCTCCAGAAATCCTCTGTAGAAATATTTGAAACATTTCTGAAATCATACTCCCAGTCCATAGAAGATCCGAAAAGATAGGATGAGTTTACCAGGGAATCGTTTGGATACAATTGTACATACCTGTTCATGCACGCATAACTCACTCCCTGAGCGAAGGACTCTTCGAAGCCGCTTAGCTTTGGATTGTAACTCCAATTTGAATCCATGGCGAGAATTACATCATCTCTGAAAGCGTGAATTAATTCATGTGTGAGAAGCTGTGGATAAAAAGAATCGTCTTTATGAATTTCATTGGAAGAAGGAAAATAAATATTAGAACCGGAATAATATAGATTCCTGACTAATGTAATTGTATTGGGCCTCGAGGGCGGACCATAAATTTCTTTAATGATTGGGAGCATGCGCGAAATAAATGAATTGTACTTAGCAATTTGTGCAACACTCCAACCGGCTATTACCGTTGTTCCATTAACATCGAAGCCTTGTGGCGCATATAATATAGTAATGTTGTTGGTTGTATCTCCTAAATTATCCCAATTCATAACAATTGGAGGAGTGCTTACGAAGTTACTATACAATCCTGCTCCATTAACTGCATAAATGGTAAAATAAAAAACAGAGCCTTCTGCAATATTCAGATTTTTCAAACTGAAAGATTGAGTTACAGTATTTGTACCAAGACTTTGCCAGTATCGGATATTGGAAAGTCCCGGCGCTGTTCCTATTCCAAAAGCATAATAATTAATACCTGATTCAGCATCTACGGAAGCATTAAACCTAACATAGACACTAAATATTCCTGAAGTTGTGGCAATTAAGTTTGAAGGATCACTGGGTGGTGTAATATCAGCAATAAGGGAATTTGTTTTAAAATTGGAATTCAGGTTTGGAACATGATAATAATCCTGCAAGGGATATTCTACTCTCGTAGAAGCATTGGACGGATTATTAATCTCTGCTTTTATGGATGCTGTTCTATTTTCTAAATCGTAAAAGACAGAAGGAACAGGCGAAGCGATTGGCTGGGCATACACTGCCGGGTTGAAGCAAAATATGAAAATAAAAAAACAGATG
>JAYURB010000333.1:0-3205 GCA_043756425.1 Bacteroidota bacterium | reverse complement strand
TTTACATAGGTAAACAACAAAATTGAAAATAAAATGTAAAATGGAACGGACGCAAATAAAAGGTACCTCATTAAGAATATTGGTATTAAACCGGAAATAAAATAAACAAATATTATTGGAAAAAAGGCAAAAGTCAATAAAGACATCTCTTCAAATGAAATAAATTTTCCGGTAGTTTTAAACAATTCTACTTTTTTATAAAAAGCATATGCTAAAATTATAAAACATATAATCAATGTTAATTTATTACCAGCCATACCAATAAGTATCCCTTTAAAGTTTGAAAATGTTGGCTTATTAAGCCAAAAAGAACCCTCTTTGGGTGTATGCGATAAAGGAAATTGCATCCAAGGCATGAAAACTACTGCGACAAATACCATCGATAATAAAATTTCAAAAAAGAATCGCTTATTGCTCTTAAAGTATAAAGCCGCAAGCCCAACTTCCAATAAAGGAATTAAAGCACTTATATAATGGCTATAAAGTAGAAATATATTCGAAAGGGTTAGGCAAAGGAGTAATAAGATATTTTTTCTCTTGCTAAGCTCAAAAAATAATCCAATAGATAAAACAGTTAAAAATACAACTAAAGCATATGTTCTGGTTTCTTGAGCATAAAATAAATTTTCATTGGAAAATGAAAAAAAAAGTGCTGAAACAAATCCTGTGACCAAATTAAAATTTCTTGATATAAACAGAAACATTATGACTGCAGCTAATATACTAAGAACAGCAGACAAAGATCGAACAGCGAGTTCAGAAAATCCAAAAAGACCAGTCCAAAAATGAAGTGCCAAATAATATAGTGGAGGATTATCTGATTGAGAAGAATTATGAAATATTGATTGTATTGATAATTGTGCTTGATTAACGCTATAAGCTTCATCAAGCCATAAGCTATTTTTATCAATACCATAAAACTTAATAAAAATATTTAATAATAAAATAATACTGAAAAATAGCTTAAATTTGTTTGAATGAGTCATCCCTTAATATTATTTGCTTTGATAAAAAGCTAATTATCCCTACTTCACCTCCGTAATCAAAAACTCCGTCCTCCTGTTCTGTTTCCGCCCCGCTTCAGTAGTATTGTCTGCCAGCGGTTTAGTGTCGCCATAACCTTTTGAAGCCATTCTATCAGCAGGAATACCATTTTTCAACAGATAATCATAAACCGATTGTGCTCTTCTCTCCGATAAGCCCTGATTGTATGGCTTTGTCCCTACATTATCGGTATGGCCACTGATTTCAAAACGGATGGTAGGATTTTTCTTTAGAAAATTAATGAGCTTACCCAATTCAATTTTTGATTCATCTTTCAAATCATATTTATCGGTATCAAAGAAAATATTTTTAAGTACCATACTCTCCCCCGCTTTAATAGGCTTCATTGGAACATCTTTATTATATGGCTCAGAAGATGCCTTTGCATTTTTCAGTTCAAAATTTTCGGAATAGAAAAGATAACCTTCTTTGGAGACATTCAATGCATAACTTTTACCGGTTGGCAGAGCAACCAGGAATTCACCATTACCAACATTGGATGTTGAACTGACAACTGTTTTACCCGTAGCTAGATCAATAAGTTCAAAAGAAGCAGAAAGTGCTTTATTAGTTTCAATATCAAAAACTTTTCCTTTCATATATGTAACAGGCTGCGGGCGCATCTTTTCATAGAGAGAAAACTGGTAAATATCCAGCCCCCCTTTGCCTCCGGGTCTGTCAGAAGAAAAGTAAGCAGTTTCTCCATCCGGACTAACCAGTAATGAATTTTCATCGTCTTTTGTATTAATTGGATAACCCAGATTAACGGGCTCACCCCAGCTTAAATCAGGCTGACGTTTGCTCATGAAAATATCCAATCCCCCCATGCCGGGATGACCGTTGGAAGTAAAATACAATGTTTGATCGTCGGGATGAATGAAAGCATACATTTCATCGTATGGAGTATTAATCTTATCACTTACTGAAACCGGTTCACTCCATCCTGAATTGTCGTCAATTTTCGAAACCATAATATCGGATTGAGAAACATTATTTTTGTCTTTAATCCTCCGAACAAAATAAAGAGTCCTTCCATCGGAAGAAAAAGAAGGCATACTTTCCCAACTGCCTGTATTGATTGGTATTTCAAGGTTTCTGGGTTTTAAAAATTTGTCGCCCATTTTTTTAGAAAGAAAAATATCGCAGCCGCCATTTGTTTTTCGAACATGCAAATCGTTGTCGCAGCCAATAAAAAAAAGATACTGACCATCGGAAGATAAAGAAGCGGCTCCCTCATTGTCTATGGTATTAATCTCGGAAACAGGCTGCGCCTTTGACCATGTTTTCTTACCCATTTTACTTACATAAAAGTCCTCTTGTTCATTATCCAAACCGGTTGCACCCGGAATATTCAATCGACGCGTAAACAAAAACGTTTTACCATCAGCAGTAATAGCAGGAAAATATTCTTCCTCATCTGAATTAATACTATCGCCCATATTTATTGGTAAAAAAGGAATAGGATTTTTGATTGCTTGCTCTGCAAAAGCACAATTAGCAATCATCTGATTGGCTGAAGCCAAAAGTTTAGCGCTTATTTTAGGATAAGCAATAAATTTTTCAAAGTGTCCCTTTGCTTCGGAATATAAACCTGATTGAAATTCTACTTTAGCTAGTGAATAAAAATTATTCGGAAAAAAATCTGCGTTGATTGCAATGGCTTCTTTGTATACTGCAATGGCTTTTTCATTCTGCTTCATGTCTGTCAGAATGTTAGCTTTTATCATATAGGCTTCAATAAATTTAGGATCGGCAGCTATTGCCTGATCGACGGACTCAAGAGCTTTATCATTTTGCCTCATATTGTAAAATCTGGTTGCAGATTCAAAGGCACGGACAGCTTTGGGAATAGAACTTGTTAATTCGCGTTGAGCAAATAGAAATAAAGGAGAAATGAAAATAAGCAAGAGTATAAATTTTATCTTCATATTTTAATTTGGGAGAATATTTTGAGTTAAATTTTTACCGCTAAGTACGCAAAGGTCTAACGTAGAGTCTCGCAAAGAAAAGCGAAAACATATTTACAATAGCAGAGTGATCCTTCAATTAATCCCTATGGTATGTTCATAACCTTATGGATCTGTAACGAAATTCTCCATTTTGTATTGGACTTAACATAGTCAATTATCAATGGAATAATCTTATCAAATACAGAAAACTC
>JAYURB010000332.1:0-3207 GCA_043756425.1 Bacteroidota bacterium | reverse complement strand
ATTCCAAAAGCAGCTTCTGTTGCATAAAAGTCAATGCGTGTTTTTTGCTCGTGGGGTTTAATGTCCATCAGAACAACATTCTCTACAGCATGGTTTCCGATTAGAACTTTCTTTAACAAGCTTGTATACGATTCGGAATTTAATCCGCTGAAATAATGCGTGAAGGAGTCGGGGCAGAAAAAATATTCTCTATACTTTTTTCCAATAAGATCTTCCCAGGCAAACAAACTGGCAAAGCCCTGAAGTTCTATTAGCTGAGGTATATAACCTCCTTTTCCATCATCGCAAATAGCCCAGTCAATGCAGATAAAATGTGAATGGTCGTTTTCATTTTTGATCTTGTATTTTTCCGGTATGGCTTTTTCTGTAAGTTCTTTAAATCCCGGTTTACAAATGACATCGATAATGGCTTCGCTTCCTTCAATAAGTTTTTCTTTGAAATCTTTACTAAGAAATATGGGAGATTCAGGAACCCGGAAAACAACTTCTTTATGAAAAACGTTTTCAAGTTCTTTTAGAAAATTTTCATATTTAGCCTGTGTAAATTCGCTGTTGAATCGCTCCCGTAATTCTTTAATCATAAAATGGCAGAATTAATATTTGACATTTTTACAGCCTCTTCAAGAAAGCCGGGAATGATGGTTTTTTGAGTATATTTAATTTTATCCTGGTCTTGTAAATGCTCAATCATTTTGTTGTATTTATCCAGACCAAGATTGTCAATTACAACCTTCTTTTTTTCTTCGCCGGTTAGATAGAATATCATTCCTTTGGGGCCCGCTTCCGGATGAAACTGCGTTCCGATTATTTCCGGCGTAAACTGAATCATCATAGTAGCGCGTTCATGCGGAACATGTGGCCTTTCTTTTTCAATGGCCAGTATTTTAGCTCCCATAAATCGTAATGCTTCTTGGTCCGGTTGTATGACCTGCCACTTTCTGGAGTCTACTGCATAAAATACATCTTTCAGTCTATGGGTGAATACATTGTATTTCGCCTGGAAGGTTTTATGCATTGGGAAAACTCCAAACGATTCACTTTTTCTCAAGCAAACCTTTGCAAGTTTAAAATGATAACAAACGACCTGAAAAGAATGACAAATCAGAAAAACATATTTCTTATTACTTTCATTTTCATTGTGAATAATAATGGAGTGTATTAAAGCTATGAAATCATTTTCCCAACCCTCCGGGTCTAGGGGACTTCCGGGTCCACCCGTTGAAATGTAAGCGTCGTATTCCAGTCCTGGCAATTCTTTTTTACCCCGCACATCATATATTTTTTTCTGAAGCAAAAGGTTTTTTTCAAGCGCAAACCTTTCCAGCATTTCGCGTAAGTTTCGCATGCCCTGGTTGGGTTCGCCTTTGTACATGTCGAGTATGGCTATTCTAAATGGCTGTTTAGCTTGATTGGATTCCAAGGTCTGTTTGGCTTTTTTTTCTTTGAATATTGGCTCAATACGAGCCCGGAAGGTTTTTTTACGAAGGAATTTCCGACATAGTTGCTGATGTAATGTAGTCAACTACGCTTTTTAAATCCCCTGTCTTGTTAAAAACCTCCAATTGCCTGTCGGCACCGGTTCCATGTGCAAGTATATTTGCAACATATGCAATGTCTTTTCCGCTACCAAGGTATGGTACGACTTCTTTAATAAAGTCTAATAATTCTTCAATAAGAAGACGCGTATTTACTTCCTTTTCTTTGCCGAAATCAATCATTCTTCCGTCAAGACCGTAACGGGAAGCCCTCCACTTGTTTTCGGTTATTAGAGCTCTTTTGTATTTAATGAAATTGAGATTTTGGAGTTTTAACATATACAATTTAGCGCATAAAGCCTGAAATATTCCTGCTATTGCAATTGTTTCGTCTATCATCAATGGAACATCGCAGATTCTGAATTCAACTGTATTGAAAAAGGGATGTACACGAAGATCCCACCAGATTTTTTTTGCATTATCAATACAACCTGTACGGATTAATAACTTAACATAGTTGTCATAATCGTCATAGCTTTCAAAATAATCGGGTATACCTGTGCGTGGAAATTTATCAAAGACCTTTGTTCGAAACGATTTAAAGCCTGTATTCCGACCTTCCCAAAAAGGAGAGTTTGTTGAAAGGGCATAAACATGCGGTAAAAAATAACGCATGGAATTAGCAATATGTATGGCCAAATCTCTCGACTCCATTCCTACATGTACGTGTAATCCGAAAATCAAATTGGATCGTGCAGTATCCTGAAGTTCATCAACGATTTCATTGTAGCGTGGATGATCTGTAATTAACTGCTTTTCCCACTTACTAAAGGGATGTGTACCGCTGGCTCCAATTTTAAAACCTAAACTATTTGCTACACCGCCAATTGTTTTTCTTAAATTGGTAAGGTCCTTACGAGCCTCTGTAGTGTTTTTGCAAATGCCTGTCCCCACTTCAACAACGGCCTGATGCATTTCAGCTTTAACCTGATCTTCCGGTAAAATTTTAGAAGCAATTTCTACTATTTTTTGTTCATGCGATTTTAATTCTCTTGATTCGGGATCAATAACCATGTATTCTTCCTCGATACCAATGGTAAAATTGCTAAAATCTAAATCTTGTATTTTCATTTTTTCATTTTAAAAATTATCCCACACTTCATTGTATAGAGGTGTGGGATAAATGTAATCATTGCAATTATGAATTTACCTAATGCTTAAGATTTATTAAACCCATTCATTTTTGGCCAGCTTTTTAATTGTTTTTTTTTCGCCCTTTATCATTTTGCTGTCATTGTCTTCACTCATGGCATTTCCTGAAACAGAATTTTTAACAAACGTTCCCCAAGTGAGGTTGTCGACACCATCTTTTTGACTGCGCGCTTTTTCAATTGCGAAGTCGGCAGCAGTTTTTACAACCCAGTCAAAATTAGCTTGCCCAACAGAATTTATATCAGCATCGGGAGCAGGATTACAGAAATCAATAGCGTATGGAATGCCATCGCGAACAGCAAATTCAACCGTATTAAAATCATAGCCCAAAGCAGTACATAATTTCAATGTGTACTCTTCAACTATTTTTAACATGGCTGGACTTGTTGGTGGTCCATCAACTACATATCTTAAATGATGTGGATTGCGCGGCTCGTATTTCATAATCTTCACATATTTACCACCAATGCAATAGCAACGGAAATATTCATCAAAAACAATTTCTTCTTGAAGCAACATT
>JAYURB010000331.1:0-7624 GCA_043756425.1 Bacteroidota bacterium | reverse complement strand
CATCTCCAAAAGGTGGTCAGCCACCGGTTGATCCTAAAAGTGAATTGGCAGATGCTCAAACTTCCTCAACGGAAAGATTTTATAAAGACAATGCACTAATTGATAAAGTAGCGCACTCTAAAAAACTGAGTGATGTAAAACAAGATGATTATGATGCTGTTTTTTATCCCGGAGGACACGGACCACTATGGGATTTAGCAACCGATAAAACTTCTATTAATTTAATAGAACAGTTTTACAATCATCAAAAGCCAATTGCTTTTGTGTGTCATGCACCTGCAGCTTTAATTAATACGAAAGCAGAAGATGGTGCGCCATTGGTAAAAGGGAAGCATTTAACCGGCTTTTCAAATACAGAAGAAGAAGCTGTTAAACTGACTAAAGTAGTTCCTTTTCTATTGGAAGATGAACTTAACAACCATGGTGCCCATTATACTAAAGGTAATGATTGGGCACCTTATGTAAAACAAGATGGGCTATTAATCACCGGACAAAATCCTGCTTCATCCGAAGCTGCTGCTAAACTGCTTTTAAAAGTGCTTAAAGGAGAAAAGGAACATGTATGATACACATTATTAAGAAGTGAATTTACTATCTGATTCAGTAACGCAAGAAACTTTAAGTTCATCTATAATAATATTACCCTGCAAACATTGTAAGCCAACTAAAGAAGCTACAGAATCTGCTGATGTGTAAGTTGTGCGACCACCGAGTCCGGGCGATACACAAATTTAGATAGAGGGTAACCGGGTTTTTAATTGCCGGACACCTACTTATGAGATCAGGGAAAGCTATTAGTCATTACCCTATTGCATTCGTGCATTCGTACCCGGGTATTTAAAAACAAAAAAATGAAGTTATTAATGGGTTTGAGGTCGTTGGCATTTATCTATATTATTCCTAACGGTTATTCTTCGATTATGGAAATCAAAATGCAAATACCTTGGCTTTTCGTATTAGCAATTCCAATTGCCTGCATTGCATGGACGATTATACACGAAGAAGTGTTTAAAGAACCACGAGAATATTGCACAAATAAATGTCACAATAGCAAAACTTTATTGCAACGAAAATTCTTTTATCTTTTTACCTGCGAGTACTGCTTCAGCCATTATGTAACAATAGTGTTTCTATTCCTGACAGAATACAAGCTTTTGATGAATGATTGGAGAGGCTATGTAATTGCAGGGTTTGCTTTAGTATGGATTGCTAATATATACATGAGTTTTTTCGGCTTTTTAAGGCAGAACATTAAAAAAGAAATTACAGAAATTAAATACATGGAAAATAATTCCGCTGGCACATTAAGTAAAATTGAAAAAAATAGTGTTCACAAACAATAAATAAAAATTAAAAGATGCGCGAAACACAGATTTTCTAACAGGCATAATGGAACAGCACGAAACAACAGCATGGATATTGAGAAGATACTTAAGCTAAAAAACATTCGAAAAAAGGATAAGGGACTATAAAAATATTGTGAAGTAAATCTGTTATCGGAATCAGACACACGTGTAACATTAAACAGTAACTACTACAATTTATTTTTAATGTTCCTTCTGAGCTTTTAAGTATGAGAATCAGTATATATTGTGATTTTCACATTGTGCTCCACTCCATCATCTGTAAGGGTGATCATCTTATCTTCTTGTCCTATTCCGTCAACGGTTACCAGCATTTCTCCTATGCCGTTTTTTTGTGTAACCACAATATGATAGACCGAATTCTTATAGCGGTAATGTACGGTAAACGATTCCCACTCATGAGGAATACATGGCACGAGTTTTAGTCTGTTACCTTCTTGCTGCAATCCAAGAAAAGATTCTGTGATAAGCCAGTACATCCAACCGGCAGAACCGGTGTACCACGTCCAACCGCCACGTCCTGCATGTGGTGCGCGTGCATATACATCTGCTGCTATAACATAAGGTTCCACTTTGTAAACAGCAATTTCTTCCGCAGTTTTTCCATGGTTGATCGGATTGATCATATTCAACAACTCCCACACTCTTTTATTATCACCAAGTTTGGCAAAAGCCATTGTCAACCAAATGGCTCCATGGGTGTACTGCCCTCCATTCTCCCTGACGCCCGGTACATAACCTTTAATGTATCCGGGGTTTAAATCTGATTTGTCAAACGGTGGTTCCAATAGCTGAATGATCTGTGTATCCTTTTGTACAAGATTTTTGTATGCTGATTCCATAGCGGTATGTGCGCGATTCGAACTTCCTGCCTCTGATAAAACAGACCAGCTTTGCGCAATGGAATCAATTTTACATTCTTCACTAACGGAAGATCCTAGTGGAGTGCCGTCATCAAACCATGCTCGTTTATACCATTGTCCATCCCAAGCATGCTTATCAATGTTTTCCTTTAATTGCTGCGCTTGCTTTTTACATTCATCAGCAAATACCGAATCGTTATATAAACGTGCAACCGGTTCGAACCGGATTAAAATGTCGTAAAGAAAAAATGCCATCCATACACTTTCACCCTTTTCTTTGTTACCTACTTTATCATAACCATCGTTCCAATCTCCTGTACCAATTAACGGTAAGCCATTTTCGCCATAATTGAATCCATGTTTGATTGCAAGTAAACAATGGTCGTAAAGTTTAGCAGATGCAACTGATTTTATGGGTGTATTATAATAAGACTCCTCTCCCTGATTTAATTGTCTTCCTTCGATGAAAATTACGGGTTCATTAAGTATAGTGACGTCACCTGATTTTAAAACATAAAGAGAAGTCGCAAAAGGCAACCAAAGAAAATCATCTGAGCAACGTGTACGAACACCATTACCCATTGGCGGATGCCACCAATGCTGCACATCACCTTCTTTAAACTGCCGTGAGGCAGAAAGCAGGATTTGTTTACGAGCAAGCTGCGGAGCTACATGAAGCAGCGATAATACATCCTGCAACTGATCCCTGAAACCAAATGCCCCTCCTGATTGATAAAATCCACTACGACCCCATAGCCGCGAAGAAAGTGTTTGATAGGTGAGCCAGCCATTCGTAATCAAATTGAGGGCTACATCCATAGTTTCTACCTGCAAAGCGCCAACCGTGTGCTTCCAATATTTTTTTACTTTTTCTAATGAATTGGATGCTGCCTCTCCTCCTCTGAATTGCTTTGCAATTGAACTGGCATCATGGGAGTCTTTTCCTGCACCCAATCTGAAAATAATTTCCCTTTCTTCACCATCCGCCAAATCAAACGGAACCTGGATCGCCGCGCATGGATCTAATGCGAGACCTATCTTCCCTGATAGTTTTTGTCGTGACATTGCATCGGGGTTTTGCAAGGTACCGTTGCGACCAATA
This sequence comes from Bacteroidota bacterium, assembly GCA_043756425.1. Classification (GTDB taxonomy): domain Bacteria; phylum Bacteroidota; class Bacteroidia; order AKYH767-A; family 2013-40CM-41-45; genus JADKIH01. Next base: position 4,295 of record JAYURB010000331.1, on the reverse strand, counting down.
AATTCAGCACGATCAGCTGTAAATGTTTTTTTAAGATTGTCAACATCAAAAAATGCAATGCGATTATTAAATTCAGTGTTGTAGGAATTTTTTGCAAAGATTGCACCGCTGTCAGGATCAATTTCTGTGTGAATGTGCATGATGGTTTTCGGTCTGTTATTATCCAGAACCCATTCTATATATCCGGTAGCCGATAGCTTGCGTTGCCTGCCGGACTGATTACGAATTTTTAGTACATTAAATTTAACAGCTGCTTCCAAATCAACAAACACAGTCATTTCAGAATAGATTCCATCTTCGATATGTTCGAATACACTATAACCAAATCCGTGACGCGTAATATAGGGTGTTTGACCGCCTGAAGGAAGTAGTGTAACGGACCAGAAGTATCCGCTTTCATAATCACGAATGTAAAATGCTTCTCCGCCTTTGTCGCTTACAGGATCATTCTTCCAGGGTGTGAGGCGCAATTCATGCGCATTCTCAGTCCATGTATATGCAGTTCCGCTTTCAGAAATAACAGTTCCGAAATCGGGATTTGCTATTACATTTACCCATGGAGCCGGCGTTTTGTTTTTGTCATCAACAACAATAACATATTCGTTTCCGTCCGCAGAGAACCCTCCTATTCCGTTATAAAAGATTAAATCTTTTGGAAGTTCAATGGGTGTCAGCGAAGACTTGATTGTTTGTTCCGGTGTGATGTACGGAACGATTAACTTTGGAAGTTGTTTGCGTTTAATGTGATCCGCCAATGTTCCGCCATTATCGGAGATATTAATACGTGCTACGGTTTGAAATAATATTCTATCCTCATTTGATATCTGATCGGAAGCTCTTACAAAAACACCTCCGGGTCGATCCTTGTATTCGACAGGAATGAGAGCCTCAATTTCATTTTGAAAATCTTGCCTGTACACATTATGCTCTTCGTTCCAGATTACTAAATCAACTGCGAGTCCTTTTAGCCGCCAGTAAGCGTGTGCTTGTACAAGTTGCCTTACCAATTGTATATTGGCCTGATCTTCAATTTTCAAAAGAACTATAGGTAAGTCTCCTGAAATGGAATAGCCCCATAATCCTGACTGTCCGCGATGATTACTGATAAGAATAGCAGGGTCTGCACGAAAAGCGGAATTAATAAACAATATTGAACTTGCAAGTCGTTCATATAATTGTGCATCTCCTTCGGAAGCATTAATCTGTCTTAGTACCACCTGGCTATGCGTCCAGGCTAATTCAAAAACGCGATCCTGGTGATGTTTATCCTGGTATTTATCAATCAGGTTTTGACACACTGACTTTGTTTCACCAATGCCTGTTATCATTTCAACCACAACTGCTTCTTCGGGTTCAAGAATTATTTTATATCGGATTGCAACAATCGGATCTAATACTGATCCTTGATTTCCGGAAAGCGGACCCGGCTTATTCATAACTTGCGGATTCACGATGTCATTGCCGCGACCGATAAATTCCATCCGGTCTGTCTCATAGGATATTTCATCCGGAACTTTTCCATGCATGGTCATCAGATGAAACATCCACGGTGGCTTCTCCTCGGCTGATCGGGGTCTGCGTGTACAAATAATTGCATGCTGTGGCGCGAGTATTTCTGTTTGTATAAAAAGATTACTGAATGCGGGTTGCATCAAATCTGAAGCAGCAGGAGCGAGCACTACTTCGGAATAACTTGTAACCTCAATAGTCCTACGAATAGAAGAACAATTAGAAATGCGAACTCTCCTCATTTCTATATCATCTTCCGGAGATACTACAATTTCGGTATGTGTTTCCATTTCGTTATTGGTAGAACGAAAGTCTATCCGACCTTGTGAAAATGCGGCTTCGTATTTTTCACTTTTTTGCAGTGTTGGCTGATGCGTATTGGACCAGTACTTCCCGCTTTTCAAATCACGTATATAACAAAATGTTCCCCAATTGTCACATGTCCCATCTTCGCGCCAGCGGCTAACAGCAAGGTCCTTCCAGCGACTGTAACCTCCGCCTGCATTTGTTAACATGACGTGATACCTTCCATTTGACAGTAATTGCACAGCAGGTAAAGGTGTATTTGGAGTATTGATTACTCTTATTTCTGCTCCAACCTCTACATAATTGATATCGGCAATATCGGTGGTATGCGCATAAAATGCTGTCGCTTTTGGAACACGTTCCTGCAACAATAAAAGCGCTGCCTTGAATTGTGGTTCCGCTTCAAATAATTTTTGCATCGGTTTATCAAGCAGTAAATATGCGAATGACAATAAGTTCATCCCCAGGTGATGCGCCATGAATGAATAAACAATAGCGCTTGATTGTCCGCGTTGTAAACGTGATGGTGTATAGTCTATGGCTTCATACAATCCATATCGTCCTTCAAATTTATTTTCGGAAAGGAGCTGTAGATTTTTACATGCTTTTTGCGGCTCCACCATCAGGGCAAGAACGGAGGCATAAGGAGCAATAACTGAATCTTCTTCAAGGCCGCGCTTCAGTCCCAATCCGGGTGCGCCAAACGCACGGTATTGATATTGGGAGCTAGCATTTATCATATTGAAACCGGATTCCGATATTCCCCAAGGCAACCCTTTTTGTTTCCCATAATCAATTTGCCATTGAACGGCTGCTTTATAGGTTTGGTCAAGCAGTGTATTTTCATAAGTAGGCATAACTAAAAGAGGCATCAGGTATTCAAACATGGAACCACTCCATGATAGTAGTATTGGTTCGCCTTCTACTTTTGTCAGCAAACGTCCCAATGCAAACCAGCTCTCTTCAGGCAGTTTTCCTTGCGCAATACCAATAAAAATTACAAACCTAGCCTCTGATGCAAGCAAGTCATAAAAACTTGCATCTATTTGATGTTCCTGCACATTATAGCCAATGGTAAACAGATTGCTTGATTTATCATACAGGAAATCCCATTCCATTTCTGATAATCTATTGCAATGTTGCGCGAGATTTTCGACTGAATAAATTCGATCTTCAGCAATACGAATTGACTCCGCTAACGAAGCTTTAAACGATTGGATCCATTCTCCATCATTGCCAATATTATTTTCGGGTGGCTGACGGTTCACTTCAAGCTGTAATTCCTTTGCTGCTTTTAATATCTCAACCAATGTTGCATTTTCACTCAGAGGGATATAGTTTGAAAATTTAGCAGGAGCGCCAGATAATAAAAACCAGGGGGAAAACAATTGAATGTCTTTATTCAGATTCTCTATTTGATTATACAATGTTTGCTTCCACCAATATGTTTCGCTCGCTGGATCGTTATTTAGTTCTTTAAAAGCAGACAGGAAGCTTATTTTCAATTTCTCAATGTGAAACTTCATATCGGCAGGTGTTATTAATCCAGCGCCAAAGACTGCTTCTAAATCACTTTTGAATTGGTTCAGTAACTCGCTGTCCTTTTCTTCCAATGTGTCGGAAAGAACATGAAACGTGTCCCGAAGCCCTTCAAATAATTTCAGACAAATTATTTTTTGATTAGGTATTGCAAGCAAACCTTGTTTCAATATAAGCAAATGCCCGGCGAGATTTCCGCTGTCAACGGTCGAAATATATTTAGGGAGTAACGGATTCAATGATTGCGTATCGTACCAATTGTAGAAATGCCCTCTATACCGCTCCATTTTTTTCATCGTGCTTATCGTTTTCGTTGTTCGTTCAATAAGCTGTGAAACCGTTAAGTAACCAAATTCGCAGGCGGATAAATTCGCAAGTAATGAAAGTCCAATGTTGGTAGGAGATGTACGATGTGCTATGAGTTCAACCGGTTGTTCCTGGTAATTATCCGGCGGCAACCAATTGTCTTCCGCTTCAACAAACCGCTCGAAGTAACTAAAAGTTTTTCGCGCAAGTTTTCTTAGAAAAATATTTTGCTCCTTAGTAAGCAGAGAAACTTTTTTCGCCAAGGGTTTGCTTAGCAACCACGTTGCAAAAGGAGTAACGAACCAAAGTAGCAGGATGGGACTTGCTATGTTTAATTTGAGTGGGGAATAAATAGTCAGGTAGATAAATACAACTAAAGAAAGAAATGGTTCAATCCACATGGAATAATAAGATGCGGATAAATTTGTTTTGATAGTGTGTTCTTCATTCTCAGAGGGATTCCATTCTAAAAGCCTTTTCCCGGTAACCAACATTCTCCATAACGTACGTGTTATTGCCAATACATTGGAAAATGCTTCGTAAGGAAGACAGATAATTTTAAAAAAAGTTTTTTTGAAGATGTCAGCAATGTTGTGGACGGAATTTTTAATGTGGTGACTAAAGATGACATCTTT
>JAYURB010000330.1:0-3209 GCA_043756425.1 Bacteroidota bacterium | reverse complement strand
AACCAAACCTATTCGAAATAGGGACTGAGAAACTGTATAAAATTAGGTAATAAGGTTGATGTTGAAAGGAAACGATTTTCTACTTAGGTAATAAGGTTGCACATTCGATAAATTTGATCCAAGCTCGGATAGTCTGGCACAAATAATAATTTCTTTTCCGTAACAGCGTTTCTAAAATACCATACTCATTTCAGCGATTAGTAGCGAAGCAGGATTCTGCCGAGCAGAGAGAAAATATGAAATTTATTTGCCAGCATAAAGCAATTAATTAATGCAATAATATTTTAATTTGACTCACCTCAATTAATATGTCTTTTTAATCATATTGATGAGAGCAGGCCGCTGTGCAGAAAAATCCTGAGCATTATGTATTCGGGATAATTCAAGATTAATTTATAAGCACAAACTTTATACTTGCATCACCTGACCATCAACTTTCCTGTTGCGCAAATATTTCCCCTTTCATTCGTGACCCGGATATAGTATACTCCAGCCGGTCTTTCTGATAAATCAATTGAAGTTTGAGGCATGATGTCTGGTACGCTTCGAATTGTTCGTCCCATTGAATCTATAATTTTACAAGTATACTTTTTCAAATCACCAATGTTTTTAAAGTCTATGGTGAATCGGTCACCGGAAGGATTGGGGAATATGTTCAATGAATGCAATGCTTGTTGGTTAGGTTCATTTACCGAATTAAGAACATTTGGAATTATGCCAATGTGGTTTAATGTAGTCGATAATGAATTGGTAAATGCTCCGCCAAAACAAATTGAATTGCCCCACACAGCAAAGGCATTAATTCCACTGTCGACTATTAGCATGGGCAAACAGGCCGGTGCACCGCTGATGTTAGCAATAAATTCCTTTAGGTTGTTTCCGTAATAAAGACCATTTGTACAAGAGAATGTACCGGCACAAAATAATTTTTGATTTGCAGATAGCAGATGTTGAATAGAAGTTCCGCTAAAATTATTCATGAGAAGAGCATATGGATTAAGTATACATTCCCAGTTAAGGTTATCATATTTTGCAAGTGCACAAGTGTCCGACCCAAGTGTAACATCACATGCGGCATAAAGCGTATCGTTGTGGACTTCAAAATCATTAACAGGTGTTAATGTTCCGAATCCGGAAGCTCCCATATACACACCATCATATTTGGCAACATTTCTTCGTATGGCGCCTGTTGCTAATTCAAAATTTCCGCCAATGTAAAGCAGGCTATCTTTTACTTCCAGAGTTCTTACGCCTTCGCCGTATAAAAAGCCCTGGGTAATATCCTGCCAGGATGTTCCCGTCCATTTAGAAACAAAGCCTGTAAATTTTCCTCCTGCATAGATTTCATTATTATAAACCGCTAGGCTGGTAACCGTACTATCCAGATTCCCCATCGATTGCCATTGTCCGGTTTGCATATCATAAACAGCAACATTGGAAACCGGAGTGGTCCCGGCCATTGTAAATTCCCCGCCGGCGTAGAGCATATTATTTTTAATTAAAAGCGTATTTACATTTCCGTTCAGTCCTGTTCCCAGACCAATCCAGTCCCAGCCGGCAAAACCGCTTATATAAGCAGCAACACCGCTGCACGAAGAGCCGGTAGTCGATGCTGTAAATGATCCTCCTGCATAAATAACCTGACTGCTCGAATCAATAAGGATAGCAGACACAGTTCCATTTAGACCGCCTGTTAAATCCTGTACAGTAAATGAAACCGGGTATCCCGGCTGTATCCATGCAAGTTCGTCAAGGGTAAATCCGTTTTCATCGGCCCATTCTTTTACTCCTGAAGTTTTAATTTCTTTTACATAAGCGAATTTATTTTCAACATCGATTGCATGAGCAAGTGACTCGGCTCCGCTTTGTTTCATCAAGTAGCCAACAGCACAATTATTACCTTTTCGGTCAATAAAAACAGGGTTCTTATACGGTAAATAATCATTCACAGGGAAAGCGCGGCTTTGCCAGTAGCCGTTCAATTCATTGAGCAGGTTTAAGCGTTTTTGCTTCTGAGATGAAGATAAATTTTCTGTCGTTCTTTTTCTCAATGTTTGTTCAACCAGCATAAGGTGCGTTGCAATCCAATCGTCAAAGGATTTGTTTTGGCTCAAATTAAAAGTAGCTGCCAGCTTCAATCCATCGTCCCGGTATTTCCACTCGGCATTAACTTGACTTAACATCCGATAAAAGGATTCGTCGCCATAACTGTTTAGGGATATAAATAGAAATAAGGGGAGAATAAGTTTATTCATTATAACAGAATTTTGATTGAAGTTATTTATTTTTTCGTTAGGGAATGAAAAGTAATAATTATTTAACAAAATTCAAAGAAGGCTGGTTATGTGTAAATCTGTGTAAATTTGAAAATTAGGAGGCTTTTATAAATGCTATTATTACTAAAGAACAAATCCTGCTTTTTAAATCAATTTGAAATTCCATTTAGATTGCTTTAATGCTTACCACAAAAATTCTCATCATAAAATCTGTTTAATATATTAGGGAAACTTAATCGCTGTCTTTATTTTCTGGTTTACATTTCATTTCTTTGAAGGAAAAAATTATGGGACTCAGTTTTCATTATAGCGGTAAAATAAAAGACGAGCATCTAATCAAAGAGCTTGTCGGCGAAGTGGCCGACATTGCTGATTCACTTCATTGGGATCGTACGATATTCGGAAATGGTTCATTGGAAAAATTCAACGGGAAGTTTATAAATGATGAAAAATTTTCCGGTATTTCAATTACGCCGCCGGAATGTGAACCTGTTTTTCTTTGTTTTATGAAGGATGGTAATTTATTCAATCCGATATCCTATCATTTTTATGAAGAGGAACCGGTACAATTTCCGATCGGATTTACAACAACATTATCGGTAAAGACTCAGTATGCCGGAATTGAAATTCACAAGATTTTGATTAAACTGTTCAGGCATCTCGGTAAAAAGTATTTATTGGATCTGAAAATTATGGATGAAGGTAATTTCTGGGAAACCGACGATGAGGAAGTACTTAATAGACAATTCCGGAAATACGACGGCCTGGTTGAATCTTTTGCTCTGGCGCTGGATTGTACAGCTATTCAGAAGGGTGAGACAATTGAGGAGTATATCATCAGAGTTGCGGGGAGGGTGAAGAAGTAGGTTCTGTTCACTCCCTCTATTCACTCACATTATTACTCAAACTCATACTTTGACTCTGACTTAAACC
>JAYURB010000329.1:0-7635 GCA_043756425.1 Bacteroidota bacterium | reverse complement strand
TTAGTACTTAGTACTTAGTACTTAGTATATAGTATTTAGTTAGTATCTTGAATATAGTTTTTGTTCTTTTATTTTTTTGTCCTTTGTGCCATGTACTTAGTACTAAATACTAACCTTCCTAACCACCATCAACCCATCCCTAATCGAAAACAAAACATTTTCAACTCTTGCATCTTGGCGTATCATTTCGTTGAAGTCTTGCAGCGCGCGTGTATCTTTATCGGTTTTGCTATTATCTTCCAGAATTTTTCCACTCCAGAGTACATTATCGGCAATAATATATCCGCCGGAACTGACTTTATCAAAAGCTAATTTATAATAGTTGGAATAATTTATTTTATCAGCGTCAATAAAAACCAAATCAAACGGTCCTTGTAGCGCAGGAATTAAATTTACAGCATTACCATAATGAGTGGTGATCTTTTTTTCCATACCGGCTTTTGAAAAATAGGATTTAACCAGCGGTTGCAATTCATCGTTTATATCGATAGTATGCAAATGGCCCTCAGGAATCAGACCTTCTGCAAGACAGATGGCAGAATAGCCTGTATAGGTGCCGATTTCAAGAATAAGCTTTGGCTTGATCATATGGCTAAACATACTTAAGACTCGGCCTTGTAAGTGGCCTGAAAGCATGCGTGGCATTAAAACCCTGGCATGGGTTTCACGATTTAATTCTTGTAAGACAGTAGATTCAGGCGTTGTATGCTTTTCTGAATAAGCTGAAATTGCAGGCTCAATAAATTCCATGATTTCAAATCAATTCCAATCCTTGTTTTCCCCAATTGGAACGGATTGTACATTTTCTATCCAATGCCCATAAGGATTTTGTGCATATTTATCCACAAAAACAATAACGGATGAATTACCTGTTTTTATACCTGTCAGATCAATATCGTAATTAATAACATAATCATTTCCTTTAACCATGAGTACTTGAGGTATGAGAGAACCGTCGAATCCGTTAGAGGAGATTACCTTTCTCACAACATTTTTATGATTGTATACATGGATGGTATCGTCCAAACTATAAAGCGGTAAAAGTGAATCAGGTGTTGAGCCATTAATACTGAAATCGTTCATTTGATCGTAAAGTGTACTGTTGCTTTGAACGGAGTTTTCTACAATGTATATGTGAATACGGTAATCGCCTGCCAGTACAGCAGTGAAACCAACATGAACAACAAGTTTTAGAGTATTATTATCAATGGTAGAAGCTTCAAGTGCAACTCCGCAGGCGGGAACTCGCCCTAAAGCTGAAAAAACAGAAGATGCCCATAAACCGGATGAAAGGTCAGCCGGAGAAGACGCTACGCGGTTAACCATACCGGCAGGATAATTTCCCGATGTGTTAAAAAGTGAATCGAAATAGTTTAATCCGCTCGTAGGACTGTTTAGCGTACTATCAGCCATAATATCGTTGATATGAAAACTTGCTCCATAAACCTTACCGGGATTATATTTAATTAGCGAGTCCAAAATCAAATTCGCTTTGGGACACTGTCCACAATAAGTTTGAGTAAAATTTTCAATCAATATTTTTTGTGTAAAGCTTGAAGGAACTGCGGATACCGGCGGTGCATCCGATGGATTTGGCACTTCCGGTGAATCCTTTGAACAAGCGTTTAAAAAAAGGAAAGCGGAAATAATTATTAGTCTATTCATGGTTTAGAAGTAATATTTTCTTAGTGAAGCTGCAATTTAACAATAATTTAATTGAAGGACAAAAGTCGATAAATTCAACCATATTCCTTTATCTTTGGACCCAAAATAAGAAAAAATGAGAAACCTTTCATGGATTTTGAACATAGTTTTACTGTTGGCTGTTTCATATTTATACTATTTACATTTTAAAGGAAGTAGTACTGAAACACCGGCTTTATCTGAGATTCCCAAAGCCGTTACCATCACTGCACCTCAGGGAATTGTATTTGTAAATTCTGACTCTTTGCTTGATAAATATGAGTTTTATAAAAACAAGAAGAAAGAATTTGAAGATGTACAAGACAAAATAAAGAAGGAGTTGAAAACGGAAAGCGAACGATTGCAGCAGGACATGGAGCAATACCAGCAGCAAGGTGGTGCCATGACAGAACAGCAGCGTGCTCAGGTAGAAGAACAGCTGACCATCCGTCAACAAAAGCTTATGCAAAAAAAGGACGTAATGGTTGAAAAATTAGATGTGGAACAAAGCAAATCTTCTGATGAGTTGTACTCACGATTGCATGAATATTTTACCAGGTATAATAAGGATCACAATTACAGCTACATTCTTGGCTTTCAAAAAGGCGGAGGGATACTATTTGCAAACGATACCCTGAATATTACAAGAGAAATAATTGAAGGACTCAACAAAGAATACGCAAACGGTAAAAATTAATTAAAAATTAATTTAAAATAAAACGAAGGTTTTCTCAATCGTGCCCTTATATCTAAATCATCAAACATGCAAGTAATTGTTTCTTGAAGCATTTTATTTTTGGAGGCTTTCTTTACAACGAAGTTAAATAACCAGGAAAACTTAGCCAGCTTTTGAATTCCATGGCTCAACCTCAGCTCATCGGAGATGTTTTTATATAATTTCGTTTCATATTCCAGTAGAAATTCTTTACTGAAATTTCTTTCTTTAACAGCTTTGGAAATTGTTTCTGCTGCAAGCATGCCACTATAAAGCGCATTCCCAATTCCTTCGCCCGTAAAAGGGTCGATTAAGGAACCGGCATCTCCTGTGAGCATAAAATTATCGCCGGCGAGAGAACGCCTGGCAGAGCCTAAGGGAAGTCCCCAACCCTGAATAGTACCTTCAAGACTTGCGCCTTTGAATCTTTCACTGATAATAGGATGAGAAGAAATAATTTCTTCCATTTTTTTTCTGAGGTTTATCTTTTTTTTTGCTACAACTTCGCTAAGCATTCCTATTCCTACATTGGCAGTACCATCATTCATGGGGAAAATCCAAAAATAACCCGGTAAAAGATCTTTAATAAAATGAAGTTCAATATAATTTTTTTCGTGCGTATCTGTAACACCCCGATAATAGGCCCTCAATGCTGCACAATAGCTGCTAAGATTTTTTTTATGCGGGTCCAGTTTTTTAGCAACGATGGATCTTTCTCCGTCTGCTCCGATAATTAAATTAAATTTTTTTTGAAAAGTTCCTTTGCTATTTTGCAATGTTGCTATTACCTTTTTGTCATCACGGGACAAATCCAACAGAGTGGTTGACTCTTCCACAGTAGCATAGTTTCTATCAAGTCGGTTAAAAAGATAGTTATCGAAATTAATTCTTCGTGCAATAAAACCGGGAGCGTTTTTTAGCATGGCCGGATTCATGGAAAATGGTACATCCAGCTTCTTTCCATTGGGGGCATAAAAACATATTCCATAACTTCCTGTATAGTCTCCGGGAATAGCTGAAAGTTCCTGAACAATGGAAGGATCAATCTTATTTAGAACGTGAACTACCTTACCGCTCAGTGCATCACCACAAACTTTATCGCGCGGAAAGCTCGCTTTATCAATAATAGTGTGAGGTATTTTTAATTGGCTTAAAAAAAGAGATGTTGCAGCACCGGCAGGGCCTGCACCTGAAATTAATACTTCTTCTTCTTTCATATTTTTAGAAAATATATCTGATATAAATAGTTTAGAAAGATATATCTTTATTGTGAAATGGAAGCGAACGTTTTTGTAGTAAGAACATACGGCATTTATTTAGACCCTTTAAAAGGCTTGCTGGTCAGCGATGAACATATTAAGGGAAGAAATATTACAAAATTTCCCGGCGGTGGACTTGAATTTGGTGAAGGAACCCTGGATTGTCTAAAGCGTGAAATGATGGAAGAAACCGGCTGCGAATTTCAAATTGAAGACCATTTTTATACAACTGATTTTTTTGTAGAGTCAGTTTTTGATTCGACAAAGCAGGTTGTCAGCATTTATTACAGAATGAAGCCTGTCGGAGCCTTTTCTGTAAAACTTGAAAAAAATCCTTTTGATTTTGAAAAGGAAATGGAAGGGGCACAGGCATTCAGGTTTATACAGCCTGAAAACATAAACCCTGAACAATTTACTTTAGCAATTGACCAACACGTGGCTTTGCTTTTAAAGAAGATTCTTTAAAAATTTCAGCCTGCGAAAATCCATTACTTCTGAATAATTTTATACTTTCTTCAGCGGACTTACTGTCTTTAATTCCGGTGGCCAGTAAAGAATACCTTTTGTTTTTTGACTGACCGGATACTTTAACCACCAATGAAGAGATTTTATATTCCATATTAAGATTACTGGCCATATAAAAAGCATGCTTCCAATTATCCGTTTGCCAAATATAGACAGTATGTTTAGTAAGCCCTTGATTCTTGCCATAACAATTCCAGATTTTATCTTCTTGTACAAGTGGTTCGGGAATGGGAGTCTGGTCAAGAAACTTAAGTATATCTATTTTAACCGGTACAACTCCAAAAGGAACCATGCCGATTTTTTTAGCAGCTGAATAAGAAAGGTCTATGGCACGACTTTTTTTAAAGGGTCCCCTGTCATTTACCCGCACAACTACAGTTTTGTTGTTTTTCTTATTTGTAACTAAAAGAAGCGTATTGAAAGGTAAGGTACGATGTGCAGCAGTAAAATCATTCTTATCATACGTTTCTCCATTACTTGTTTCCAAACCATGAAAATTGTTGTTGTAATAAGAAGCATTTGAAGATCGTTTAACTCCGGAATTTTTTTGGGCAGAAGAAATAAAAGAAAAAAAGAAAAATAAAAAAAAGAGTAGCCGCTTACAATTCATCCGTGCAATAAAGATAGGGGTAAAAACAAGTGCTTTGTTAATTATGTACAATGATTATCTCATTGAAATTCAACGTAAACATTTAAGGAAAATTGAATCATTCTGTTATTTATTCGGAAGGGCTTTCGTTACGGTAAATTAATCAATTAAGTCTGTGAGAAGCAATTTTTTCAACTTTAGAAAGCAGTTCAACAGGATTATACATTCTCCAATTCAAATCGTCTAATTCGCCTCCGGTTATGAAATAAGAATCAACATTGAACCGTTCCATTTCCTGCATGACATGAGGTCTGAAATTCAATGCAGCTATCCAGCCCTCTTCAATATCCTGAAACCAGTCTTCGTAATAACAATCGTCTGAACCGTGAAAATTGAGAACATTCTCACCTATGAGAATGAACTTATTAATGTTATTGCCTATCATGGATTCAATAACTTCTCTTTTTAGAAACATAATATCGTTATTGATAGCATCGTTCCACTCACCAATAAATTCTATAACGGAAAAACCACGTTCGTAATCGGCGTAAATGACTTTCAGATATAATGTTGTTGATCCGAACTCATCCCATTGAGGGTGTATGTAATAATTATACACCGTATTTGTGTATTCAAACTCACTGTTTACAGCGCCGTAAAAAGGAGAGTATTCATCTTCCGATGAAATATAAAGTTCTCTCCAATTGTAAAAGGGTTCTAAATCCTGCACGATCTTTAAGCTTTTGCTGTATTTAAATAGCGTTAACTGCTTTTTATTTAAGCAAAATTACAACTGAAAAAACTAATATACTAATTGAAAAAAACAAAAGCTTTAAAAGAAAAAGAACTAAGGCTCTTTGCTTTTACTTGCTTCAAGTGCCTTGCGAACATTGCCATATTTATTAAGCAGACTGCCGGCTTCGAGAGAATTAATGTTAAGCTCCTCCATTAAAATAGAGGTTCCCCTTTTAATTAGTTTGTTGTTGGTGAGTTGCATATCCACCATTTTATTTCCTTTTACTCGCCCTAGTTTTACCATGACGGAAGTTGAAATCATATTAAGAACCAGTTTCTGAGCTGTACCGGCTTTCATTCGGGTGCTTCCTGTTACTACTTCCGGGCCGACAAGCACTTCAATAGGGTAGTGCACGTTTTTAGAAAGCTCTGTATCAGGGTTGCATGTCAATCCAATAGTAAGAATATTATTTTCTTTACATTTTTTCATTGCTGCAACAACGTAAGGAGCGGTACCTGATGCAGTAATTCCAAAAACAACATCGTTTGAGTTAACTTTATGTTCGGAAAGATCCAAACAGCCTTGTTCTTCATTGTCTTCAGCAAACTCAACTGCTTTACGGATTGCGCTATCGCCACCGGCAATCAAAGCAATTACTTTTCCATGTTCAAGTCCATAGGTTGGAGGAAGTTCGGAAGCATCTAATATTCCAATCCTTCCGCTTGTTCCTGCACCAATATAAAATAACCGTCCTCCCATACGGAGTTTTTCTGTAATTAAAATAACAACGGTTTCTATTCGATGAAGTACTTTTTCAATAGCAAGAGGAACTGTTTTATCCTGTTCATTAATTGCTTTCAATAAATCAATGACATTCATACTTTCTAATTCATTGTACTGGGACTGCTTTTCTGTTATTTTTTCAGTCATAAAAATAAAGGGGGGGAATAAGGGATTTTAAAAGATGAGGTCTAAATAAATATAGGAAATTTTAAAGGAGAGTATTCATTCATGATGGAATAAGCAGCATGAAAGACATCTTCACAAGAAGGTTTAGAAAAATAATCGCCATCGGAACCATAGGCGGGACGATGTGCTTTAGCGGTTAAAGTCTTTGGGGCTGAATCCAGCCATCGAAAACCATTTTGTACTTCAAGTACCTGTTGCATAATATAAGCGCTAGCACCTCCCGGAACATCTTCGTCCAGAATAAGCAGCTTTCCTGTTTTTTGTAAAGATAAAGAAATAATATTGTTACGGTCAAATGGTAAAAGGGTCCGAACGTCTATTAATTCAACAGAAATATCTATTTTATTCAAAGATTTAATCGTTTCTTCAGCAATTCTTATGCAAGATCCATACGTTACCAGTGTAATATCAGATCCCTCTGTTAAAATTTCAGGTATGCCTACAGGCACACGAAACTCACCTAGATTAGCCGGAAGTCTTTCTTTAAGCCTGTATCCATTTAGGCATTCAATGATTAAAGCAGGCTCATCGCAGGCAAGCATGGTATTATAAAAGCCGGCTGCCTGAACCATATTTCTTGGCACACAAACATTAATGCCTCGCAAAGAATGAATAATCATTCCCATTGGAGAACCGCTGTGCCAGATTCCTTCCAGCCTATGTCCACGCGTACGAATAATAACAGGTGCTTTTTGTCCGCCTTTAGTTCGGTAATGCAAAGATGCAAGATCATCGCTAAGAATCTGCAAAGCATATAATAAGTAATCCAGGTATTGAATCTCTGCTATTGGTCTAAGTCCGCGTAATGCTAAACCAATTCCCTGACCTGCAATAGTTGCTTCTCTTATACCTGTATCCGTAATTCTAATTTCTCCGTATTTATTTTGAAGTCCGGCAAAGCCTTGATTTACATCTCCAATATGACCAAGATCTTCACCGAAAGCAACAAGCCTTGGATCTCTGCTGAAAAGCTCATCAAAATTAGCCTGCAAAACTTCTCGTCCGTCAATGTAAGGTGAATCGTCTGTAAAAACAGCCGGTACAGCCTGAATGTTTAAAGCTGATTCTTTAGTATTGCTATAAAGAAATGAATTGAATCGTCCTTCATTTTGAATTTTTAAGGAACGATAAAAATTCTGTAACTTTTCTTTTTCAGGAG